>JAYSZC010000682.1:0-9078 GCA_043738235.1 Lewinellaceae bacterium
GCCATCACTGGCCGGAAATTACTACTGCGTAATAAAAAATGATTGTTGCGACGAACGAGATACTTCTATGGTTGTACAGATCGCAGCGCCTTGTTTTGCCTTGGTAATCGGCCCTTGTTTCATTTGTGACAATGGACCGGTCAATCTAGATGGCATCATTGTAAATATGCCGACCGGTACGTCCTGCACATATCTATGGACGACCTCAAATGGAACGTTTTCTGGTCCAACCACCAATGCGACTGTAACGGTCACTTCACCGGGGCTATATGTTTTTACAGCATTGTGTATGGATATCAATGGTGTTATATGTACGAAAACAGCTTATTTCGACCTGTTGGGGTGCAGTAGCAGTTCGCAATTCGTTGCATCGGAATGCGCGGTAATTTCTACGGATGAAATACGTATGCCAACATCCACCCCGGTACGCATTTTCCCTAACCCTACCACCGGAGATATCACGGTCGAATGGACAACCGAAGCACCCAAAGGTTCCCGTTTATTTATCACAGACCCTGTGGGAAGGAAACTGCGAACACTCATTGTACCGGACGCGGCAACGAGCCTGAGTATTCAAATAAACGATCTGCCTTCCGGGCTGTATTTCGTGAAAATACAGTCGGCGGACCACCTGTACCATGTGGCGAAAGTGGTGAAAGAGTGAAATGAATAAAAACCTGCAAGCGCTACGCCTTTTTGATTTAAAACAAGAAGGATGTAGCGCTTTGGCAGAAAAACATATATTCTATAAATGCTCATACAATGAAACTTACCTCTTTCTCTACTTTTATTCTTTGTTTATATCTATTCCTGAATGCCGGTTATTTACACGCACAATTCAACGGCTGCAGCAATATCAATTTTACTGCCCAGAATATCGGCCCCTGCCATTACCGGCTTGTAGTAGCCAATTCTTCAAATTGCTACCCGGAAATCCGGCTGTTGCTGGATACCGGCGGGTTTCTGAGCTGGACTGCGCAGAACGGCTGGACAGCTGAACTCATTAGTCCGACCGAACTCCTGCTCACGCACAGCAGCGGACAAATCCCCCTTGGCGCCAGCACGCCGATCGACTTTTACCTGACCTCCGGCGAGCCGGTGATGACGATTTTATGGGATTATATTTGCCCACTTGGAAAGAGTTGTATCTTCGAAATTCCACTGGCCAGTTGCGCCGGCATTCCCGGCGGATGTATTTCGGGTGTGAATTATGTGGCTGTTTCCTGTTCCAACCAGCCTTATTCCAACCAGCCTACCCTGGCCGGCTGGACCATTACGCTCCTGGATGCTATGGGCAATACAGTTGAAAGTACTCAAACCGATGCGGCCGGAAAGTACTCGTTTTGCGACCTGCTACCGGGTACTTATGTGGTTAAAAAAACCAACCAGCCCGGCTGGACTTCAAGTGTGCCTGCAAGCGGGCAGACCACTGTCGTTCTGAACCAGTCCGCCCAAGTAGTTCGCAATTTTGGAAGTTGCAGGGCAAATTGTCTTTGCAGTTCCATCCAGACAAGTGTGCAACAGATCACGACCAGCCCGACGGCTTGTTGTTACAGTTTGTCTGTGCTCACTTCCGGCGGAGGTGATTATTGTTTTCAATATATCAATGTGCAGGTGGATGCAGGACTGACGATCACCCCATCCTCCGCACAAACGGGCTGGACGGTCACGACCAACGGCCCTCAGTCAATTACGATCACCCCTCCCAATGGATTTGTCCCCCTGGGCAATACTATCCCTGTGACATTTTGTGTGTCGGGCGGTACCAGTCACAGCATCCTCGTAACGGCGGGTTACAACGACAGTGCAGGCGCGCATGAATGCGACAATTTTTATACGTTCAGTTGCCCGAATTGTAATTGCCCGCCGCCCGACGGACTGGCGGTGAGCAACGTAGGCGCCACCACCGCTACAATCAGTTGGATTCCGGCATCTTGCAGCGAATCCATCTGGGTGTATGTGGAAGACGGTTTCAGCCCAGCGGAGCACATCAGCAGACCTGTGCCGGTTGATTCTATCGTTCTGGACGGGCTTGTGCAGGGAAGAACGTACCTGCTGTATGCTTTTTCCATGTGCAACGGAGTCATGTCGGGGTCTTCGGATACGATCGTATTTAATGTGCCGTGTCCGGGACTGTGCCCACAGAATCTGGTTTCAAACGGCAGTTTCAGCGAACCATACGTTTTCTTCCTAACCGTACCGAATGCCCCGGACCAGATCGGCCTTTGCCCGGGCTGGCAGGCCACCGCTAATGGAAGCAGTGCCGGCGGTATCGGCGACTGGTTTATGTATGGTTCACCGTTTGACTTCCCTAATGTATTTCCAGGTTCTTATTATGATGCGCTAAACAACCAATACACCATTTTACAGCCCTTTTGCGATCCCTGGCATGCCGGTATTGATCTGAATACTTGTGAAGGTATTTCCACACAATTGACAGCCCCCATTACACAGTTGAATGGTTATACCCTCGGTTTTTGGTGGGCATTGCGCGAACCGGTGACTTCCAATTTCAGTTTTCAGGCTATTTTGTCCGGAGCAGCATGTACCATGAACACAACCAATGCCGGAACGATCTGCACACGCCAATGCGGCAACGACATTTCTATTCCCGTTCATGTAAATACTTCGCATCAGCCAGGCATCTGGTATTTCCACTCTTTTACAGCGAATGCCCCTGTGACAGTCAGTCGCCTCACTTTTGCGGCCGATGCAAGCGGCCCTACCGTGAGTAATTACGTATACATCGATGAAGTATGTTTACGCAGCGTATGGCTTCCCTGTGATGTCGGCAAGCCCCGCATTACCTACAACCCCGCACAACCCAACACTTTTTCGGGTGAAGCGGATCTCGGCGTCGGCTCCTCTATTCTTTCGGCCGTATGGGATTTCGGCGACGGCACACGCGATTCGAGTTGCTGCCCGGGCAGCGTGATACACGATTTTGCGCCCGGCACTTATGAAGTTTGCCTGACCGTTACGGCAATAGACACATCTGGCACAACCTGCTCGGATGCTGCCTGTATACAGGTGGATATCCCGGAAATGAACGACCAGTGTAGCGATGTAACGGCAACACTGCAATCTACGGGCCTCGGCAATTGTTGTTACAACCTGAATATCAATAATGCGGCGCTCAACTATTTTACCGCTATCGAAGTGACCCTCAGTTCGGGCAGCTTTGTCAACTCCATTTTAGGCCCGGGATGGAGCATGAGTTTAAATGGCAATATGGCTACCCTCACGCCCATCAACGGCAGTGGTTTTATCAACGCGGGTACCGATATTCCCCTGACGATTTGTGACCCGCAAGGCACGGGCACTTCTTATACGGTCGATGTAGATTTTGCATACAACGGAGGCATTTGCCACCACTCGTTTGGATTAGACTGCAATTGTACCTGCGGTACGTATGACCTGGAAATCCGTCTGGGCGGTGCATTAAACCAGCCCATTGTCTGTGGACAAACCATTCAACTGGGATTGAACCAGGGCTTTGTCGTCTACTCCAAATTCCAGTGCCAGGGCACCAACTGCGAGCCTTCGGAACTGGTCACCTGGAGTTTATCAGGGCCCGGAGGTTTGAGTGTTGGCAGTTCCGACCTCGCGACGCCGAATTTCAACATCACCGCATTGTCGCCGGGAAGTTTCAATACCCCGGGGCTATACACCTTCAATATGTACGCCATTTGCGGGTTGCAGGATACCTGCTGGTGTGCATTGTATTTCAATGTTGCAGATCCCTGCTGCACAGACCAGGCGACTTTCCTGGCAAATGCGGCTGCGGTGCAGACAAACGGCATCCTGGGCGATTGTTTTATCGGTATGCAGGCGGTAGGGCTGAGCGATTGTATGCGGATTACCTATGACTGGGGCGACAACAATACTTCAGGGCCGTTAACCGGCGACAATATTCCGGTTACGCACACCTATGCCGCTGCCGGCAATTATACTGTTTGCTACACCATAGAGGAGATTGATTTCTTCGGCAATGTCTGCTGGAGTTTTCAATCCTGCGAGCAAGTGACGGTCTTGTGTAATACCTGCTGTGCAGGCGGGGGCGATTTGGATATTCTTGTCCAGCTGTATGTATCCGTTTCTGTTGACGATACACCCTGCTCCGCTACGATCAACATCGGCGACCTGCCCGCGTGTTTTTACCTGGATTCCATCAATTGGGGGGACGGCAATATCAGTTTCGGGCCTTATGGAGCAGCTTCCTCCATCCTGCATACCTATGAAAGTGAGGGGCCGTATACCATTACATTTATAGCCAGACAGAGCGAGCCGGGAACGGGAACAGTGTGTTTCCAAAAATCGTTTTCCCAAACGGTTGATCCTGTTTGTTTTGCTGTCTGTCCATGCCTGGGATTCAGCAATATGATATTTAGTCCGGGGCAAGGCGGAGGGCCTCAGTCCGTCAGTTGTGGCGCCGATGTCATTTTGCCTTGTCAACCCGGAGTCACCTACACACTTACCGGAAACCTGCCTTGTCTGGGCACGGGCATATGTCCACCTACGGGTGCAGTAAGTTGGCAGTTATTCGGCCCTCAAGGCCTGGTGGATGCCGGCACAACAACCGCAAGCCCAGCTTTCAGCATTCCAATGCCTTCCGGTTATTTTTATGCGACCGGCACCTATGCACTGATTATTAACGGCCAATGTGGTTCAACGCCATGCCCGTGTACCATTTACTTCGTGGTCAATCCGCCTTGTCCGGCGCTTTGCCCCTGCGATGTAGATGATTTTGAGGCAGATGTACTTGCGGGATTTTCGACAACCTATTACACGATCTTCAACTGTAAAGCGTGTTTTAAAGGGGTTGCGTTGGGTCCCTGCGATATGGTGGAATGGTCTATCAATAACGGGCCGTTCAGCATACCCATTCCGGGCAATCAGTCCTATTGTTTCCCATTCTCCGGGAATGGTACTTATTCGGTAGAAATGCGGGTGACGCGCAAAAAGGGTGTTCATCTCATTTGTGAAGTATTTACTTTCACCCAAACCGTCACTGTCAATTGCAAACCTGTGCCAATTACCATAAAAAACAGGGCTTTCAATCCCGGCAACCCTATGCCTACTCCACCGCTTGTACCGGACAATGAAACCTCGTTCAGGGTGACAGATACCGCCGAACCGGGCGAAAAAACGGCGCTGCGCATTTTCCCCAACCCCAACGCCGGGACATTCAGCGCCGAACTGTCTGAAGCCGCCGAAGCCGGTATGCAGTTCCGAATCCTGGGCCTGACCGGCCAGGTATTGCGGGAGCAAACTGCGCAAACGGGAAGCAAGTTGCAGACCATACAAACAGGCGATCTGCCGGGAGGTTTGTATTTCCTGCAGGTGCTGTCGGAAGGGAAAGTGCTGGCCATAGAAAAATTTGTAAAACAGTAGCCTAATACACTCCAAATAGGGTCGCCTTGAAAACAGGTGTTTGAAGAGGCGGCCCGTTTTTAAGTAGTTATCCGTGATCTGTTATTAGTTATCAGTGTTGATAATCAAGCATTTACAAAGAATTTAAACTAATATTGACGTAGCACTTAGATTCAATCAAATTAACCATTTTAATAGCAACATGAAAACTGGCTTTCTCATTTGCTTTACCTTACTTGCTCTTTCACGTGCGACCGCCCAGTTTACCCCGCCGATTGTTGTGGCCAGCACACGATTTTACGAAAACGGTCACCGCCCTTTGGACTGGGACGGAGACGGTGATCTTGATTTTATCGGTTATCGCGGCCTCACCATACTTGATTGGTATGAAAACGCTGGAGGCGGGCTACTGCTGGATCCGGTGGTACTCGATACCTTTGACATGAATTATGCGCTGTTAGGCAACGCTTTGTTCGCTGATTTTAACACCGATGGGCGCAGCGATATTGTCATACCAACCGGTGAGCGCTTGCTGGTTTATCTGCAAGCGCAGGACGGGCAATTTAACCAGCCCGATTCATTGCCCTTCGACGGCACTAACAATGCAAGGGTAAGGCTGGCGGACCTGGATATCGATGGCGATCCGGACTTGGTCACCATTGGATTTGGAATGCTTCAATGGCATGAAAACGACGGAACCGGTCATTTTGCTCCGCCTGCCTATATTGCCGATGCACCGGATCAGTTACTGTTCATTACCGATGTCGACATAGATGGTCGTCCTGACATTTTTGGCGTAAATTATACCCCTGCTGATACGGTGTTATTGTACCTGAACCCCGGCGGCGGCATATTTATCTCTAAAGAAGTGCCGACTTTGGTTTCAGAAGCCATATACAGCTTTACAGTAGCCGACATGGATGGCGACGAACTGCCCGATTTATTGCCCGCCTGGGCAAATTCATTTGTCCCTTTTTGGCTGAAAAATACGGGTAATGGAACATTCTCCCTACCACAATTGATCGATCCCTCCAACAGTGAATGGCCCAACGGGTATGAACGCATGTCGGCAGATCTGGATATTGACGGTGACTTGGACATTATCATTGGCGGAAATGATACATTGGTATGGATAGAGAACATGGAGAACGGTACGTTTCCCAAACACCTGTTGCATACGGGACTGGCCTATGAAACAACATCTCTCCTGACTTACCATGATTTTGACGAAGACGGAATACCCGATTTGATCTACAGTGTGGCTAACATCGGCATTACCTATCGTAAAAACCTGGGTGGCGGGCAATTTGCCCCACGCAGACCAGTCGCCCCGGAATTTCTGGAAATTAAAACAGTCGAATCCGCCGACCTGAATAACGACGGCAAAAAAGACCTGCTGATTACTTCGTACCATGATCAACTATTGGCCTGGTATCCCGGCCTTGGCGCCGGACAATGGGGCCCGCAACAAATCATCAGTACCTCGAATAACAACCAAACCCTTGCCCTGCCGGCCGATCTGGACGGCGACGGCGATGCAGACATCGTATCGAGCAGCGACGCGCCCGGCGGAGATCCCTTTCGAAACGAACTTTTCTGGTACGAAAACCTCGGCGGCGGGCAGTTTGGACCGGCAAAAATGGTTTTGCCTGGAGTACCCATGTTTGCAGAATCAGCAGAGGCCATAGATATGGATGCCGACGGCGACCTCGACCTGGCCTTTCAACTCAACGGCGCTGTGTTGTCAGTGGTCTGGATGCCCAATGACGGCGCAGGGCATTTCGACTTCCCCGTATTTATTGAACTCAATTCAATACTCAACAGGCTCGAAGACGTGACGGACATGGATAAAGACGGCGACCCGGATATTGTGGTTGCCCTGCCGGGTGGTCTTTATTGGTACGCCAATGACAGTGCCGGTTTTTTTGAAGGCCCTTTCCTGCTTTCAGCCGCTGAAACGCCCTGGTTGAAAATAGGTGACATAGATGGCGATAGTCTGCCAGACATACTGTACCACCAATATCAAACAGGTATGGTCTGGGCGCGCAATCCTGGCAATGGCGCAATCCTGGAACCGCCGCAGCTGATTATGCCGCAGCCGGTGTCAGGCTATCAATTGGTTGATCTCAATGGCGATGGTCATACGGATGTATTGAGTAATTTCGAGGACTTCTCCTATGGGTGGATTCCTAATTTCGGCGGCGGCCATTTCGGCGAACGCATCGTGCTGGGCATCAGCAAACATTACTATAACATTTTGAGAGCGGACGACCTCGACGGCGATGGCGATAAGGAGTTTATTTACGGCAAACCTGCCGAACTCGGCTATCATTCCAGTTTTGAAAACCTGCCCTCCGTGCGTGGTCGCTGTTATCTCGATGAAAACACCAACGGGCTGTACGATGTGGCAGAGCCGCATTTACCCGGCATCACGATCACCCTGGCGCCTGCCACGCCCATTGTACATACGGACGAAGACGGCGTTTTCCGTTTCGACGCTTTGCCGGGTCAATATGTACTCGGCTTCCAGCCGGATTCCTGCTGGGCGTTGACGAGCGACTCAGCCGTTTTTAACCTGACGCTGCCTGCTGCAAGCGGCTCGGAATTCCTGTTTGGTTTCCGGCCGGATCTGGATTTTACCAACATCAATACCTATGTGACCACGGCCCAACCGATTTGTGGGCAAACTGTGCCTTTGTGGCTCGTACTGCGCAACGATGGCTGCCACGCTGCCAAAGCCCGCTACCGGTTTGAAATCGGTTCGGAACTGAACTGGGGATCGGCTATACCCATTCCATCGGCTATCGTCGGCGATACCATTTTTTGGGAAATAGACAGCCTGCTGCAACCCGGTGAAACGCGCAACATAGAAGCGCTGATCACCATTTCACCAGCCATAGCAGGCGATGTGCCGATGGTGACCGGCATCGTGGAAACGGTCAGCCTGGATGGCCTGACTGTGCTCCGCGCCGACACTTTTGATTACGCAGCACCCGTGCTCTGTTCTTTCGATCCGAATGATAAACTGGTGAATATAAGTGAGTTGCCGCCCAATTATCCGGCAGACAGCAGCCTTTTAATTTACACCATCCGTTTCCAGAACACCGGAAATTTTATGGCTTTCAACATTCGGGTGCGCGACACACTCGACGCCGCGCTGGACTGGAGCAGCTTTGAGCCGCTGGCAGCCAGCCACTCCTACTTTTCCACGCTGGATACAACAACAGGTGTTGTGCAGTTCGATTTTTTAGACATTCGCCTTGCCGACAGCACCAGCAACGAACCGGAAAGCCATGGGTTTGTCGCCTTTTCCATCCGGTTGAAACCCGGCCTGTTGCCGGGCGCAAGCACCCGCAACCGCGCCGGTATTTATTTTGATGTGAACGAGCCGGTAATTACCAACTGGGCGGAAACAAAAGTGCGCCAACTGGTTTCCACGCGCCCTACCCCTGCAATTTCTGCTATCAGGATTGCACCCAACCCGGCGGTGGAGGTTTTGACAGTGTTTTTTCCTGAAAAACTTGTTGCTGACGTCCGGGTGCAGGTTTATGATTTGCGCGGACAAATGGTGCAGGAAAAACATGTATCCGGTGGATTGGAGGCTTGCACATTAGATCTGTCTACACTGCCTGCAGCGGCTTATTTGTTGAAAATCAATGGGAAAGACGGAGCAATAGGCCAGGCGTTTTTTGTCAAAATATAGTT
>JAYSZC010000683.1:0-3474 GCA_043738235.1 Lewinellaceae bacterium
CTCGTCAAGGACGGAACCGCCCGCTGGGACGGCGTTCGCAATTACCAGGCCCGCAACAACCTCCGGGCTATGCAGGTCGGCGATTTGTGTTTGTTTTACCACAGCAACATCGGTCTGGAAGTGGTGGGTATTGCCCGGGTGCAGCGCGAACATTACCCCGATCCGACTGCCGAAAAAGGCGACTGGTCTTGTGTCGATCTGGAACCCTTCAAAGCCTTTAACCGGCCCGTTCCACTGCCGGAAATCAAAAATCACCCCGGTTTGCAGAACATTGCCCTGGTTCGCAACGGACGTTTGTCGGTGATGCCCCTGAGTTTCGACGAATTTTCCATACTCCTAAGCATGGGAGCGGCACAACTTTGATCTCAACTTTTTGATAACCGGCCCGAAAGGGTTCTACTGATAAAAAAATGATTTTTGTTTCAACCAACCAATACGGACGACAAGGCGGGGGCATACCTGGCGGCGGTTTTGGCTGTCTGTTGCTCACTATACTGGGTTTTGTAGGCGGTTATTTTGTACTGAAAGGGCTGTACAACCTGCTATACCTGCTATCGCCGGTGCTGCTGGTACTGGCATTGGTGGTCAATTGGCGCGTTTTCCCGCACACCCTCAAAAACTGGCTCAAAACGCTCGAAACCAACCCCGTTACCGGCTTGGTATATGCCGCACTTGCTGTGCTGGCTTTTCCCTTTTTCAGCCTGTATATCCTGTTGAAAGCCCTCGGGATGAAAAAAATGGAAGAACTGGGTCAGCAGATGTACGGGCAGCAAAGCAGCAACACCCGGAACGAGGAAGAATTTGTTGACTTTGAAGAAATAGAAACGACGCCCAAAGGAGATTTGAAAAAGGAGGAACCGATTGCTCCGCCGGAACTGCCGGAAAAAGAAGCGCCACCGGCAAAGAATCAAGCGCCTCCCAAGCCGCAAAATCCGTACGATCAGCTGTTCGATTAGCGTGGGCACCTATCCCCACCGCTTCAATATCTCCCGCACCTGCTCCACATATCCGCCCCCGAACAAATTCATGTGTACCAGCAAATAGTACAACTGGTACACTTCCATCCGTTTTTCAAAACCCGGTTCCAGCGGCCAGGCTTCTTCATAGGCGCTGTAAAAAGCGGGGTCGAATCCGCCGAACAGCCGGCTCATTGCCAGGTCCATTTCCCGGTGGGTGAATGCGGCGGCGGGGTCGATCAATACGGCCTGGCCCGCAGCATCGCAGAGAAAATTACCGCTCCAGAGGTCGCCGTGGGCAAGCGCGGGCGGCTCTTTCGGGCACAGCCAGGCCAATTTCTGGCACAAGTGATCGAGTTGTGTTTCCGCCGTTTTGTCAAAATGACCTTGTTCGCAGGCCAACAGCATTTGCGGCCACAGGCGCTCTTCGGCGTAAAAGGCATCCCAGGACGGATGTCGCGTATTCGACTGCGGCAGCGAGCCGATAAAGTTGTTGTGGGCAAATCCGAACTGTGCGGAAGTGTTGCCGTGCAGGTTGCTCAACGCCCGTCCGAAATTTTCCCAAAACAGGCTATTTTTATAACCCGCCGCGATGTATTCCATCAGCAGGTAGGCATGGCCGTCGGCGGTGCAGCCATGTCCGAACACTTTAGGCGTGCGGATCACCCGGGATGCGCCGAGCAGCGCCAGACCCTGGGCTTCCGTTTTGAACATGGCAGGCGCCAGGGTGGTATGGTTGGTTTTGACAAACCATTCCCGGCCATCTGCGGCGATCAGCCGGAAAGTGCGGTGGATATCGCCGCCGGATACTGGTCTTATCTCGGCGATGCGGGCGTTGAGTGTGGTTTCGAGGTGACTTTGTAAAGATGGAGGCAGCATTCCGGTATAAGTAAAAGACAAAGGGCAAAAAGCAAAAAGCAAAAGGCAAAAATGCAAAAGGCAAGAAGCAAAAGACAATGTAAATCAATGAGTTACAAAATATTTAGTATTAGCGTACATAGCCCTTTGTCCTTTGCTTCTTGCCCTTTTGCTTTTGCCCTTTGCTTTTTGCCTTTTTATTTCTGCCGGTACCCGTTCACCACATAATACACCACAAAAGAAAAACAGAGGAAAGGGATCAGCAGCGCCAGTTTCATACTGCCTCCGCCGGACAACAAACCTGCAAGAGGCGGCATCACCGCGCCGCCGACAATGGCCATAATCACCAGCGAAGAAGCCATTTTGGCCTCGGCAGGCGGCAAACCTTTGGTGGCAAGCGCAAAAATCGTAGGAAACATAATGCTCTGGCAGAAATAGGTGAGCATGATGCAGAGAATGCCCATGCTGCCGCCTATTGCAAAAGCCAAAGCAACCAGTACCACCGCAGCGACGGAATACCAGAGCAATACTTTGCGTGGTTCCGTTTTGCTCATCAGCCAGGTGCCCAGAAAACGACCCAGCATAAATAGCACCAGCGCAAAAGATGCGTGGAAACCGGCTATTTTTTCCGGCGTCATGGTGTCCGTATCACCCACGATGCTGTTGATCCAGCCTGCGTAGGCGACGGCCGGCCCAATATGCTGATTGGCGGCAAAATCTATTTTAAAATCTACAAAATAGCCCCACAAAGTAGCCTGTGCGCCCACGTTGGCAAACTGCGCCAGGATGCCCAGTGCCAGGTGGCGGTATTTGCCCGGCAGACTGAAAATGCTGACGCTCCCTTCCGCAGCTTCTTCTTCCTTCCCGATTTCAGGCATTTTGGTGAACGCAAACAACACCGCCACAGCCGCTACAATCACTGCCACGGCCAGGTAGGGGCCTTGTACCGACAGCGCTTCTTCCACCCGCGCCGCCTGTATCTGTTCGGGACTCATGCCGGCCAGCAATTCGGCGGTGTATTCCTTTTTTGAAAAAATAAAAAGGCTGCCGATAATCGGCCCTAGAATGATGCTGATGCCGTTGAAAGACTGGGCAAAATTGATGCGCCATTCCGCCCCTTCTTTGTCGCCCAACACCGTGACATACAGGTTGGCTGCCGTTTCCAGAAAGGCCAGACCCGAAGCAATGGCAAACAAAGCAAATAAAAAAAAGCCGTACACCCGGATATCCGCAGCCGGATAAAACAGCAAAGCGCCGCCGGCATATAACAGTAAACCCGCCAGAATACCGCGTTTATAGCCCCATTTTCGCATAAAAATGCCCGCCGGAATGGCCATAACAAAATATCCGAAGTAAAAGGCGGAGTCGACAATACCCGCCTGCCAGCGCTTCAGGTCGAGTGCAAACTGGAAATGCCGAATCAGGGAGCCGTTCAGGCTGTTGGCGATGCCCCACAAAAAAAAGAGGCTGCACACCAATGCAAAGGGTAACAGGTATGGATTGCGGCCGGTTGTCGAAGATGTACTCATGGTGGTGTTGGTATGGTATTTTGTTTCGTTTTTACACGGGCAAGGTTAGTAAAGATTTTTGAAAATCTGATGAAGTTGTTTTTTGGGGTTTTGCAGCGCTGATCGAACCTGCATTTTTTCTGAAAAATTTT
>JAYSZC010000684.1:0-3469 GCA_043738235.1 Lewinellaceae bacterium
TTCGTACTGGCAGCATCCGTGCAGATTGGCATACACCTCATCGGCTGTTTTGACCTTTTCCGTGTCATGCCCTACGGCAGCAACGGCTTTGTGTACCTCTGACGGTTTCACTTTGGCCGGATCAAAAGTGATGGTCAGTATTTTGCTGTCTACATCCCAGTCTGCTACGGTGACGCCGTCTATTGTAGCGGCTTTTTCAATGCGTTTTTCGCACATGCCGCAGTTGCCGAGTACTTTGAATTTGCTGGTCATGGTGGAAGCCCCGGTTCCGGCGTTGGTTTGGCCGTTGGACATGCTGAGGTTTGTGAGGAAGAGTATAGAGAAAAGCAATATGGATTTCATGTTGAAGATTTTAAAGATGAATGTTGTTGTGGGAGATGTTTTTCCCGATGTAGAGTGATGGAACACGGATTAAATGGATTGGACACGGATTTTTCCATCGTAGAGTAGGATTTTTGCGCTTCGCGCTCGTAGGAATAATGGGGACGGATTACGCGGATGACACTGATTTACGCGGATTTTCCCGCTTTAGAGTTGACAAGGATAAATGAATGTTCACTATTAGGAAAAAGCAGGTCAACTCTGAAGCGGGAAAATCCGCGTTCATCCGCCCAATCCGCCCAATCCGCGTTGTCCCCATTATTCCTACGAGGGAAAAAATCCGTGTCCAATCCTTTAAATCCGTGTTCCATCACTCTACGAGGGGAAAATCTTCGTCCCCATTATTCCTACGAGGGAAAAAATCCGTGTCCAATCCTTTAAATCCGTGTACTATTAATCTACGAGTGGGGAAAAAGAGGGAAATAAGCAGGGGGCAAAAGCATTGCGCTGCACCGGATTCGGCGCCCGCTGATGTTGGCCGTTACTTACAAGAGGTAGGTGTGTGAAACTCAGTCCTGCGATTCCTGCGAGATACTTCGTATCCGTTGTAATAGTGCCTGGGAGGCCCTGGGACTTGGCAGGCTGGACTTGATAAAATGGCGGAAATTTTCTTCTTCCGGGGATTCTGGTACACGTGGGGCCGGTTTTTTGTGGAATATTTTTTCTTCGGCAAAAGTTTGATCATCCGGGTGCGGTTCTATGCCCGATGGATTGGTGGAATAGGATGAGACTGCAATGCCTTGCTTGGCAGCGAGATTACCGGTGGATTTGAGTGAATTTTTCATTGTCAGAAAAGTTGAATGTGCGTTGAAAAGATGTTTGGCGGATCTGTTGCCTGTTCCACTATGAAAAAGGAGGGTTTGCAGCGGCAGGTTGTGAACCATACCGGGCAAACCCTCCGTATTTTATAGTGTTGCGGCAGGCGTCGCGTCTTCGGAAACACCACCGTCGTCGTCCTGGACGTTATAACCATGACCGGAAGCGTATTCGCGCAGGCGGTCGGCCAGGACGTTTCGGGCGCGGTGCAGGCGCGAACGCACGGTTCCGATCGGAATTTCGAGCAATGCGGCGATTTCCTCGTACGTGAAATCTTCCATGTCGAGCAATACTACTGCGCGGAAAGCCGGTGACAGCGAATTGAGGGCAAAAGTGACCTCATCGCCCAGCAGGTGCCCGCCCATTTCTTCATGCAGATCGACATACCGCTTAGCGCTCGGTTCGTCTTCGTTGTGGTACACCACGATGTCTTCATAGTCTACTTTGTACGGTTGACTTTTGCGGCTGCGGTACTCGTTGATAAATGCATTGCGGCAGATACGGAACAACCATGCTTTGGCATTCGTATCTTCCGTGTAGCGGCCAATAAAGCGCCAGGCTTTCAGATACGTTTCCTGCACCAGGTCTTCGGCTGAGGCGGCATCTGTCGTCAGGCGGTAAGCAAAAGCGTACAGCGCATCGGCGAGCGGCAGGAACTCCAGCTCGTAGGTGCGTTGGTGGCGCGTCTGCGCAGTGTTATTGGCTGTGTAAAATAAAGTAGCCATTTTGAATTGGGTTTTGTTATTCGCGCTGCAAAGTTGAGCGACAAAATGGCTCAACGCAAGGGGGGAGCAGGAAGTTCCCGGGAAATAATTTTTTTTTCGGGGGAGGCCGTTAATTGCTACTTGTACATTAGTCATTGAAAATTGGACATTTATTGAATTTTTAATTAAAAAATGACCAATTTTCAATGTTCAATATCCAATGTTCAAGTAGCACTTAACAGCCCTGCCTCAGCCCTCTTCCCTCCGCTTAAACACCTGTATAAAATTTACATCATTCGTCACCGTGCCCTTTTGTACCTGAAATTTCACCACCGCAGGTTTTGCCCTGGAATCCGCTTCGATAAAGAGGTACGGGTCGTAATTGGGTACGTTGAGAAAATCCACGATGTTGCGGGTAAATTTGTTTTGGCGGTCGAAGCGGGCCATCCACGCGTATGGGTAAGCGTTGAAAATGACGTATTTCGGTCGGGTTTCCCGGAGTACCCGAAGGGTTTCATTTTGCCATTCCAGTGCTTCCGGGAACTGCCCTTTGGCGATAAAAGGCATATAGACATGCCGGATAGGGCTTTTTTTATCCAAATAAATAAAATACTGCGGATCGGAGCCGAACACGGCAACGGTATCATTGGGTTGAAGCACTTTTTTTAACTCCGCTGACAATATTTGGTGTTCTACGAAAGGGTTGCCGGGTGAATATATCTGGCTTATAAGCCTCAAAGGCGGCCGGATGTACATATTTGAGTTGATCGCAATATGGTGCGCGCTCCATAATAAACCGATGACCACCATGACAATCGACATCGTGTTCTTTTTAGACATTCGTACGGAAATGGTATAAAAAAGCATAGCGCCTGCAATACAGGCAGCGGGAAAAGCCAGAAGATAGTAGTGGCCGTAAAATCGCATACCCGGCACAATTGTCAGTGCAGACAAAAGCGCCCAAGAGGTAATAAATACTTTCACTGCCAAAGACAGGCGCGACCACCACAGGGCCGGTAGTCCGGCTGCGGCCAACATAAAGTACCCCTCGTAGCCCATTGAGATGAGTTTCCAACTGGTCTTGAAATACAAACCGATTTTATCTTCGCTGGTGGAGGTGGCATACCGTTGTGTATAATCTGATATCCAGAACTGCGCATCTTCCAGCGTACCCGACGCCCAAATGAGCAACCATGCGCTCAGCAGGGGAATAATACCGCCAAGTACCCACCACAATAAGGGTTTTAGTGACGGCTGCCGGCGAAGTTGAAGCCACATCATCAGCCAATAGATGACTACTGCCAGTCCGAATACCGCTGCCGTCTGTTTCACCAAAACGGATAAGGACAACAAGATGCCACTCAGTAGCAGCCGGGAAATATTCGGCTTCTCCGGATAATTCAGGGCCAACCATATTCCCGGTAACCCCCAGAGCAATGCGACATGTTCCGACACCAGGTAAAGACCCGAAGCGCCGGGATTGAGCGAAAAAAATACAAATGCCGTCGCTGCGATGGTCGCCATACTTTTTCCTCCTAACTGCCTGGCAATCAGGTAGGTAAAAAGCA
>JAYSZC010000685.1:0-3468 GCA_043738235.1 Lewinellaceae bacterium
GGGCCGGGGGGTGAGGCCATAAAGACCATGAGGTACGAGCGGGTGTTATCTCGAAACGAGCGATTCCGCGATGAGATAACACCTGCTCGTACCTCGCAGATGTCACCTCATCGCTCTGAAATAAATGAGAAACAAAAAGCAACCGGCAAGACTAAAGCCCGATAACTGATAACTGATAACAAATAACTGATAACAAACATGCTTAGCAACTACCTCACCCTCGCCCTCCGAAACCTGCGCAAAAACAGCTTGTACTCCGGCCTCAACATCGTCGGCCTAGCCATTGGCATTGCCGCCTGCCTGCTGATTGTGCTGTATGTGACGCACGAAGTGAGTTACGACCGCTGGAATCCAAACGCGGAACGCATCGTACGCCCGGTAGGCGATATTAACTTCGGCGGCCACCACTTTGAACTGGCGGTAACGGGTTCTATCATGGCGCCGGAGGCCGGAGCCGAATTGCCTGAAATCCAGTCCTGGTGCCGGTTTCGGCATAACGGCAGTTTTTTGGTGAAACGGGAGGGCCCTTCCCAGCAAAATATCCGGGAAGAAAATGTGTTGCACGTGGACAGCACCTTTTTTGAGCTATTTCCCCTCAAAATGATCCAGGGAGACCCCATGCGTTGCCTGGCGCAACCCAATACGATGGCGATCTCCCGCAGCCGGGCCGAGCGGTATTTTTCCGCGCCGCAAATGGCCATCGGCCAGACGCTGATATTAGAAAACAGCGAACGCTGGCAGGTAACCGCCGTGTATGAAGATATACCGGTCCATTCCCATTTTCAGGCTGACCTGTTGCTTTCCCTGAATGGAAATGAAGAAATCAAAAATAGCCCGCCTTTCTGGGGCAGCAACAATAATTTCCAGACTTATTTCCTGCTGCGAAAAGGCACGAACCTGGAAAGTTTCAGGCAAAAATTTGCCGCACTGTCTTCTGAAAAAGTAGAGGTGACCGCACAGCAAGTACTGGGCACGACAATGGCGGAAATTGAAAAAACGGGGCAATTTGTGCGGTATTCCCTGCAAAACCTGACAGACATTCACTTGCATTCTGACCTCACGGGTGAACTGGCGCCCAATGGCAGCATCCGGTATGTCTGGATTTTCAGCGCTATCGCCGCATTCATTTTGCTGATTGCCTGTATCAATTTTATGAACCTCGCTACGGCGCGTTCCTCCGGTCGGGCCAAAGAAGTGGGTGTGCGCAAAGTAATGGGCGGTCGGCGCTCGGCGCTCATCGGGCAGTTTTTAAGCGAGTCCTTAGTCATTTCGGCATTTGCAGTCGTATTGGCCATTGTCATAGCAGCAATAGCGATGCCCTGGTACCGCGATCTGACGGGTGTCGATTTGAAAATGCCCTGGAGCAGCCCGCTGTTCTGGGCGGCTATGGCCGGAGGTACTGCTGTGGTCGGGTTGCTGGCAGGCAGTTACCCGGCGTTTTTCCTCTCCGCTTTCGATGCTATCCGGGTGCTGAAAGGCCAGGTGAGGGGTATCGGCCGGGGGAGCGGGTTCCGCAGCGTACTGGTGGTGTTTCAGTTTACGGTTTCTGTTGCGCTGATTATTTCTACACTCCTGGTTTTCAAGCAGTTGAATTATATCCAGAACAAAAAACTCGGTTTTGAAAAAAATCAGGTCATCATCCTGGACGACGCTTATGCGCTGGGCGACAAAATTTACACCCTGAAAGAAGAAATGCTTCGGTACCCGGGCATTGAAAGCGCAACCGTGTCAGGTTTTCTGCCCGTTTCCTCTAACCGCAGCGATTACGGTTTTTCCAAAGTACGCGGCCTGGACAAGGACAATTCGGTCAATATGCAGCGCTGGCAAATTGACAATGATTATTTTAAAACCATGAATATGGAAATCGTGCAGGGCCGCGCATTCGATCCGGCACGGGTAACGGACAGCATGGGAATTATTATCAACGAAACGGCTGCCCGGCAATTTGGTTTCGCCGATCCGATTGGGCAAAAAGTCTACTTTCTGGATGGTAATTTGAGGCAATCGCCCCAACCGGAAGATTTTAAAGAATTGCATATCGTCGGCGTCGTGCGCGATTTCCACTGGTCGAGCCTGCGCGAAAACATCGGATCGTTGTGTTTCCAGTTGGGTAAATCACGGGGCCTGGCCAGTTTTCGTTACAAAGGCGCCGAAACGGCTTCCATCATTGCCGCTTTGGAGAAAAACTGGAAAGCGCTTTCGCCCGACCAGCCTTTCAGTTACCGTTTCCTCGACGAATCTTTTGCAAAAATGTACGATGCGGAACAACGGGTGGGAAAAATAGCCGGCATATTCGGTCTGCTATCCATCCTGGTTTCCTGTCTGGGCCTGTTCGGATTGGCCGCATTTACCACCGAACAACGCACCAAGGAAATCGGTATCCGGAAAGTGCTGGGCGCAAGTGTGTCCTCTGTGGTCGGACTGTTGAGCCGCGATTTTTTAAAACTTATTTTCGTCGCTTTGGTCATCGCAACGCCGTTGGCCTACTATTTTATGAAAACTTGGTTGTCCGATTTTGCTTACCGCATCGACATCTCCTGGTGGGTGTTTGTACTGGCAGGCAGCATGGCGATCCTGGTGGCGTTCCTCACGGTGGGCTACCAGAGTGTGAAGGCGGCACTGGCCAACCCGGTCAGTTCGCTGCGCAATGAATGAACGATAAAAGGCAAAAAACAAAAGGCAATGAAAAGCAAGCAGCAAGGCTGAAGACCGATAACTGATAACAAATAACTGATAACTAAAATGTTAAGCAACTACCTCACCCTCGCCTGGCGTAATCTGTACAAAAACAGATTATATACCGGCCTCAATGTCCTGGGTCTGACTGTGGGGATATTTGCCGCCCTAATGATTTCCCGATACGTACTGTACGAATGGAATTATGATCGGCAAAGCCCCCATGCTCAATATATCTGGCGGGTGTTTAATGAAACCCTCCACAATGGAAAGGTAGTCACCCGGGATGCCAATTCTCATGGCATTATAGCGCCGACCCTGAAGGCAGAGATGCCCGAAGTGACCGATTACGCGCGACTTGTCAATGGCGGGATAGACGAACTGACCCTGATCAGAGACGGAATGGAGCCTTTTATTGAAGGCAGGTTTTTTGCAACGGATCCGGGATTTTTCCGGCTTTTCCCACAGCATTTTATTGCAGGCGACCCATCTACCTGCCTTTCATCGCCCTGGAAACTGGTACTGACGGAAAGTACCGCCCGCCGGATATTTGGCGACCTCGATCCCCTGGGGCAAATCCTGCGCGTTCCCGGATCGGAATGGGGCGGAACCTATACCGTATCAGGCATCGTTGCCGATCCGGCCCTGAATACCCACCTGAAATTCAATGTGTTAACTTCATACCTGACCCGCAATGCGCTTGGGTATCAGGAAAGTTGGAGCAGTTACTGGGATTATACTTACCTGCAGTTCGTGCCTGACGCCGATCCTGAAAAAGTGCGCAGCCGCCTG
>JAYSZC010000686.1:0-3461 GCA_043738235.1 Lewinellaceae bacterium
TGTACATCGAGATCGATGGTGACGGTGACGTTATAAAGCAGCATAATCAGGAAGGTTAGTATCTGAACAGGGAGTACAAACGGCGTATTTGGGCAAAAAAACGGATTTTTATGATCCCCTCCGAAAAATTATTTGAATCTTGTTCGTTGTATGGTAAACGTTGGGCGCTTGAACCTGTTAAGGGTATAGCAAACTTCGGTCAGCAAGGCTTCATCCACCCCTTTTTCAGGATGAACCGGCGCTGCACATAATAAAAACAAAACGCGTATCATTTAAGTAGGTGTGCAAAATTAGTTGAGCCTAAATCTTCTGTAACTCATTGATTTACATTGCTTTTTGCCCTTTGCAATTTTGCCCTTTTACCTACATCCCAAACCTGTTTCACACTAAATTTAGGCAGAAAACATGACAATACGGCAACTTTTCCTCCTGCTTGCTTGCCTGGCTGCGCCGGTCTTTCTATTCGCCACCCACAATCGCGCAGGCGAAATCCATATCGAGCAAATCGGCCCGCTTACGATAAGAGCTACCATTATTACCTGGACCAAAGCCAGCAGTGTGAATGCGGACCGCGATACCCTGATTATCTGCTGGGGCGATGGAACGCCCTGCCAGAATGTGCCCCGCAACAACGGCAACGGAGAAGGTATTTTTCTGCCCAACGATATTAAATATAATACGTATGTCATAGAACACACTTATGCCGGGCCGGCATCCTATCGCATCTCCATGACCGACCCCAACCGTATTGCAGGCATTATCAATGTCAATCCGCCTTCATCGGATAACGTGCCCTTTCATATCGAAACCATTTACACTTTTCAGGATCCGCAATTCGGCGGGTTCAACACAACGCCTTATCTGAAACAGGATCCGATCGACAATGCCTGTGTGGGCAGGCCATTCCGGCACAATCCGAACGCTTTCGACCCGGACCGGGATAGTCTTTCCTATGGTTTGATACAGCCTCTGCAGGGACTCGGCACACCGGTGCCCAATTACAGTTATCCCAACCAGGTTTCGCCCGGCCCTGACAACGTGCTTACCATCAACCCCTCCAACGGCGATATTTTCTGGAACAGTCCGCAACAGGCAGGCGATTACAATTTAGCCATTATTGTGGTGTCGTGGCGAAATGGCGTTCCGATTGATACGACCATCCGCGACATGCAGATTTTTGTAGATGTCTGTCAAAACGATCCGCCTATGGTCGCATCCATCGATCAAATATGCGTCATAGCCGGAACGACCATCGAATTTGAGGTGGTGGCCACCGACCCGGATTCCAACGACAAAGTATTGCTCACGGCTGTCGGCGGGCCATTTGACACCCTGCTTCCCAGCCCGGCCTCTTTTGATGCGCCTGGAACCTCGCAGGATCCGCCTGTCACAGGGACTTTTCGCTGGACTACTACCTGCGAACATATATCCAACTACCCGTACTCGGTCGTGTTCAAAGCCACCGATTCGGGTGTTCCGAAATTGGCCGATCTCAAAACGGTAGCCATCAAAGTGGTGGGGCCGCCGCCCTTAGATGTGGAGGCACAACCCAGTCCGGGAGAAGTGGAAGTAACCTGGGGAAAACCTTATATCTGTGAGGACGCTTCGAACAACTATTTTTTCGGGTTTTCCGTGTGGCGGCGTGAAGGTTCCAATCCTTTCCCGCTCGATACCTGCGATCCGGGCCTGGGTGGCAAAGGATACACGGAACTGATTTTTGTGACCAAGCAAATGCAGAATGGCCGCTATTATTTTAAAGACACCCAGGTGCAGCGCGGTCGCACGTACTGTTACCGGATTCTGGCAAAATTTGCCAGCGTTTCCGGCGGCGGTTATCCTTACAATATCGTGGAAAGCCTGCCTTCAGAAGAGGTCTGCGTGCAGTTGCCGCGCGACTTACCACTGATCACCAATGTATCGGTGCTGGAGACCGACCTGGCGACCGGACAAATGAAAATACAGTGGTCGAAACCGGTTGCCGACGACCTCGATACCTTCATCAACGCCGGCCCTTACCGGTACCAGTTGCTGCGTGGAACAGGACTCGGGCCGGGCGGATTGACAGAAGTACCCGGCGCCTCTTTCACGGCCGATAACTTCTGGCAAGCCAACGACACGATGTTTGTGGATCAAAATCTGAACACCCAGAACAATCCGTATCATTATCAGGTCGCATTTTATGTCAATGGGCAAAATACACCCCTCGGCACTACCAATGAAGCCTCTTCCGTATTTCTGCGGATACAGTCGACCGACCAGACGAACATACTTACCTGGCAGGAACTGACGCCCTGGGACAATTATCGCTACGATATTTTCAGATTGAATGATGTTTCCGGGCAATTTGACTCGATCGGCACCACCGCGACGCCCTTGTACGCTGATGCAGGATTAGTCAACGGCCAGGGTTATTGTTATTACGTCCGCAGTATCGGCACCTATAGTATCGGCGGCGTCATTGATCCGATTATCAATCTTTCGCAGGAAAAATGCGGCATTCCGCTGGATACCGTTCCGCCCTGCCGGCCGGTGCTGAGCATTACCAATTTATGTAATGACGGAGAGATCAACCTGCCTGATCCGCCTTATGAAAATTACCTGATGTGGACCAACCCCAATGCTGCCTGTTCCGGTACGGACGATGCCGTTTTGTACCGCATCTGGTATTCGGAAGCCGAAGGTGCACCTTTCACCTTACTGGCCGAACAGGGCGATGCAACCAATATTACTTACGAACACAGCTTAGAGGATGGTTTAGCCGGCTGTTATGCCGTATCGGTGCTTGATTCGGTGGGAAATGAAAGCGCCAAAAGTGCGCTGGTCTGCGTGGACAACTGTCCGCTGTATGAACTGCCGAATGCTTTTTCACCCAACGGCGACGACCGGAATGACCGTTTCACGCCGTTCCCGGGCTGGCGCTTTGTAGAACGCATTGATCTTCAGGTGTTTAACCGCTGGGGCAACCTGGTATTCCAGACCCAGGATCCGGAGATCAACTGGGACGGTACCAACGAAGAAGGCAAAACCGTTGCCGAAGGAACGTACTTCTATGTGTGCAAAATTTATGAAAAACGGGTCAGCGGCATTGTGCTGCGCCAGGACGTGTTAAGCGGGTATATTGAGGTGGTGACGGGAGGGCGATAGCGTATATGGTGTTTGGTGTTTGGTGTTTCGGGCGCTTCGCCTTTGGCTTTTGTGAAAATATGGCCAAAATACTAACTACCGCCAAAGGCGAAGCGCCCGAAACACGAAATACCAAACACTATACACGATTACAGAGCTCGTATCTTAGCAAACAACTCCTGTTCCATTCCCGCGCTGTATCCTTTGTGTTGCCACACCAATTTCCCGGTTTTATCAAACAAAAAAACCTGGGGTACGCCATTCAAGCCGCCGGGCAGGAGTCGTTTGAATGCCCGCGTCCGATCCCAGTACACCGGGAAGGGCCATTTTTTTTCTTT
>JAYSZC010000687.1:0-3458 GCA_043738235.1 Lewinellaceae bacterium
CAAAGCGCCAAGCTTATTGACGGGGTGACTTCAAGTCACCCCGTCAATATACCACAACGACATTTTGAAATGCCCCCGTCCCACTGTAAAGTGCAAAAAAGCGGCTCCTCAACATAAAGGAGCCGCTTTTTTATGCACTTCGTATTATTTAAGCAATGAACCAGGCAACATTATTTTAGTTTAATTCCTTTACAAATGCTTGAGTATCAACACTGATAACTAATAACGGATAACTACTTCTTCCAGGGCAATTCCAGCACGCGTTGTGCTGTCAATTCGCCCAATCGAACACCTTCATCGCTGTCCATGCGGAAGTGCACGCCCAGCGGAACACGCGAATAGGCATTTTCGTCAGCAAGGTTGCGGAAAGAAGACAGGGTTCTGGGCATACCAAGGAATTCCGACCTGTTTGTGTGGCAATTATCTGTAAACGAATACGTGCCGGGGTGCTCGTTGGTATATTCAAAGAAGGAAGACAGGATTTTTGCGCCGGCGCCACCAAAACCGGAATGGCCGGAAGGATAAGCCGGAAAAGCAGGCGTAACACCCTGCATACCATTCACCGGGTTGTTCAGGCAGGTCGTAAAATTGGCCGCTTCCGGGATTTGCTGGGAAACGACGCGGCGGATATATGACACCGGGCGCTCTACATTATACACGTATTTGGACTGCCAAAGGGCTACGCTGGCATCGCAAAGCGCCATACCCATTTTGGCATACAATTCGACGCCGGTTTCCAGGTTAATTTCTTCTTTTTCCACGATCTGGTCGGCCACTGCAATTAAACGGGCCGGTGGCGAGAAGGTGAGGCCAAGAATATCGTCGCTCCAGAATTCCGCTATCCACTTATCCTGAAAAGCGCCCGGACCGTTTTCTTTGATATTTTTTACCCGTGTATAAACCTCCATAGCCTGCGCATAAAAAAGCGATTGGGGGTTTTCACTGTAAGGAATCGGTTTACGTGCCAATTGTTCGTCTTCCCGAAGCGCAAAAGTGCGTACCTGTCCCCAGAATGGGAACATGGCGTTCGTCAGATCCGGGATGGTCGGTTCCCAGTAGCCGGGGCCGCGCGGCGCATTGTAAGGGGGCTGGGGATTCAGGAAGGCATTGTGCGCTGCCAGGTCTTTTTCCTCCCACTCATAAACAGCCAGGGCTACTTCCCGGCCGCGTTCTTCCGAACGTTTCAAAATTTCAGGCGTCGTTTCCTGCGCGTATTGAGCGCGCAATTGCAGACGGGTTTGCTCTATTTTGTTGTATAAATTGCTGTGAGAGGCTTCCATGTGGAAAAAGAAGCGGCGCATCAGATAGGCGTACGATTCATTAACAACCGTAGGCCAGTGGTATTCCAGGCTTTCATCAAACTTCGGTATCTCCAGGTCAGGATAATGATTGGCCAGGGAATTGTAACCCGGCATACCCGGTACAATCGCTTCATAAGCGGCAAAACCAAGGTGACCCAATGCATGTGGAACCGGGCCTGGGCGATATCCTACGGCGTAGCGATCAATATCGAGGAATACGCGGTTCCATTTGATGAAAACAGTGCTGTCGAACTCGCGTACGATTTTCCGCGCTTGCGGAACTTCTACTTCTTTACAAGCCTGGAAGAAGAGCACACTGATGCCCGCTACCAAAAGAAGAATTTTGGAATGTTGAAATACTTTCATGAAATTAGAAATTATATTACGAGATCAGAGATTAAAAACCGGGCAAATATTGTAAAAAAAACCTGAATTTGTAGATTAATAAGGGATTAAAATTAGTATCGCGTTAAAATCACAGACAAAGTTACATGAGAAAAAGGGAGAAATAACAAGGAGAAAACGCGCAGGCCGGGGCTGTTAAGCACCTATCCAGGCCTTCAAGGTCTCTTCAAATGTCGCCGAATGAAACTGTCCGGCCCGGAAACCATGCGTCTTGCTCAGCCCGTTCAGGCCCGATTCCAGGTCGATGGCATCCTGGTGCTGGCTGAGAAATAGCTGTTGTTCGGCCAGATATTGAGCCAGGTATTCCTGTTCCGTCTGTCCGGGCGTAGGAATCAGCAGGGCTTTTTTGCCCAGCGCCGTCAAGTCCATAATACTGCTGTATCCGGAGCGACACACCAGCACTTTGCTTGCCAGCAATACATCATTCAGGTCTTTTGAAGTCAGGTATGACACCACTTCCACATTCTCCGACACGAAGTAATGTTCGCGGGATTGGGTTTTTCCCTGGATAAAAATAAACTTTCGTGGCAGGGTCATAGCCTGTTCCAGCAACCGTTGTTCCAGTATGCTGCGCTGCGGTTCTGGACCTGACAACACAACTGCCACGTCGTATTCCGGGCTGCGCTCGTATTTTTGAAGCCGGGTAAGCGGACCGATAAACTGCACCCGGGGAGAAAACGGCTCCTGGAAGTGCGACAGTTTGCCTGAAAGGTTCGGCGCGCCCGGCGCATCCGGCACCCAGATGTTATCAAATTTTGTCAGCGCCAGGCGCAGTACCCGGTTGGCGGCCCATTCCAGTACGGCATTTGGAACCTGCAAGCGGAGTTGGTGGGTTAGCATGACGCATTTTGCCCGCGCACTGAAACAACCGTAACGATTGTCCGAAACAATGCCCTCGATACCATGCTCGCGCACCAGCCGTTCCGTCGCCCATTGTTCAGCCCGAATGGCATAGCTGATCCGCGGCAGTTGCCAGGCGATATTGCGGATCATATTGGGTGATTCGTACCGAATGCGGTAAGAAGGCAATTCGACGGCGGGCAGATGCGGGCATTCGGCTTTTAGCAGGTTCAAGGCCGCTCCGTCAGACGCAAGGGTCACCGAAGCGCCCATTTGTTCGAGTGCCCGGATAATCGGAATACAACGGGCCACATGGCCCAATCCCCAGTTGAGTGGTGCGATAAGAATACGTTTCAAAGCGGATCATTGGAAACCGGCAGGGTAAAATTTTGTTGCGGTTCCGGCGTTTGGACTATATTCGCCTTTGTAAAAGTAAACAGACTTTTGATTATGAAAAAAATTAACTGGTGGCGTGTCGCCTTTTTTCTGCTAATGGTAGGTATGGTCGTGCTGGAAAGTTGTAGCTTGTTCAAACCCAAATGCAACTGTCCGCATTTTTAAAGGGCAATAGGCAAAGGGCAAGGGGCAAAATCTGCACAGATGCCAAGTTTGCCCTTTGTACCACTCATACTAAGCGATTTGATTCATTTTAGGCTTGGGATTCGGAATAAATTGCTGTTGGCGGAGACGCGCAACAGCGGCCTTGGCATTTGTTCTTCGATTTTGCTGGGTAATAAATATTGGGATGATTCAAGTTTGTCTCCTGTATTTAGTTAAGATTTGTTGTGGAATCCCACACACGAGTTAAGCCCGGGTTATAGCCGCCGCAAAGTGGTTTTGAAAGAAATCTATGCCACCTTCACGGCCGGCAGTCGTTGAAAGTTATGGCGCATGAGGCTGCGTAATTCGGTT
>JAYSZC010000688.1:0-1419 GCA_043738235.1 Lewinellaceae bacterium
CACGCTCGATTATGGCCTCGTCGGCGGACTTTCGTACAATTTCAGCCGCTCGCTATATTTCGGCATGCGCCTGCAATACGGCCTTGCCGATGTAACAAACAATGACGCCGACTTGGCACGGGTTGCTACCGGCGCGAACAACGCCCTGCTTTTTCGCAACGACAAAGACCGGAATGTGGTGATACAGGCCTCCGTCGGGTTCAGCTTTTAGACTTGTGCTGCAGGCCCGATTTTTTTGAGCAAAATCTCACATTGCGTGGTACTCCGAATACCGCCGGGTCGAATTATTCTATTTTCGCCACGCCAATCCCGCCCCTGCGGCGAAACCTGACCTAATCGCTCCGTCTAAAAAAGTCTTCCGCAAACATTCCCGACGCCTTTCGACGTTATGGAGCACCATTTTTTCACCAAACCGACTGCCATTCCGATGCAAATCAAACCCTGGCTGTACGCCCTGCTCGGCGTTATTATCCTGACCGGCCTGCTCGCGGGTTGTAAAAAAAGCCTGTTCGATGAAACCGAACTGGCCGACCACAACGCCGAGTACGCTTTTCCGCTCTTTAACACCACGCTGAACATCAAGGATTTGATGGATCAGGTGCTCAACGACACCCTGGCCGGTGACACCATCCAGGTGAATGCCGACGGTTCGCTGACGCTGTTCTACTCCAGCGACGTGGCCGAAAAACCGGCGTCCGATATTTTTGCTTTTTTTGAAGCCGGCATTGTGCCCGTGACCGATACGGTCGCCCTGGCGCCTCTTGATGCCCCTGACTCGGTGACGATCCGCCAGGCCAATATCAAAAGCGGCCGCATCAACATCGTGATCAAAAACACGTCGACCGATACCTTGCACGGCACGTTTTACATCCCGCAAATGACCTTGAACGGGGTGATGTTTAGCTATCCTTTCCTGCTGCCTCCGGATCCCGGTCCGGGCTTTGGCTGGATTTCGCCGAATATCGACCTCAGCGGTTACATCCTTCTGTCGGACAACAACACGCTCGGTTTCCGCTACGAAGCCTACGACGAATCGGGCACGCGTATAAAAGTGCCCGATATCCAGCCCGGCGTACCGGCGGTAGCCATTGCCTTCAATGCCCTCGAATTTTCCTACCTCGAAGGGTACTGGGGCTATACCGAATACCCGCTCACCCGCGATACCATCGAAATCGACATTAACCAAACCAATCTGCAAGGCAATGTCCACGTGGTAAACCCGAAAGTGACCATGCAGGTCTACAATTCCTGGGGCTTCCCGACGCGCGGGGTGATCAAAGAACTGGCGTTTGTAATGCAAAATGGAGACATCGTTCCTTTGGAAAGCACCTTGTTCAACAACGACAGCGTGGATTTCAATTACCCGATGTGGATTGCCGGCGAAGTGGGCCAAACCAAACTGACCGAATTTACGCTCGA
>JAYSZC010000689.1:0-3456 GCA_043738235.1 Lewinellaceae bacterium
CCGTTCGCCAACGGCATAATTGTAGGTTTCCCACCAGCCTTCGGGTGTACGTCCGATATTGGCAATGGCGCGGATTTTCCCGGTTTTTACTTCCATGACAATAGCGCAGCCGTGGTCTGCATTGTGTGTTTTGCAGGCATTGAGCAGGGCTGTTTCGGCCACGTCCTGGATGTTGATATCGAGGGTCGTTATCACGTCATCGCCGGCTTCGGGTTCTATTTCCGCCAGGTCATTCACCGGGATGTACACATCGCCGGGCACGCGGATCATCAGTTGTTTGCCTTCTTTACCTTCCAGAATATTGTTAAAACTACCCTCCAGACCCACCGGCAGCGCGCCTTCCCGGGTGTAACCGATGGTGCGTTGCGCCAGAATTTTAAACGGGCGTTCGCGGCGGTTTTTTTGTTCCATAATAAATCCGCCTTTGAAACGGCCCTCCCTGAAAATGGGAAAGCTCTTGACCATCAGGGCTTTATTGTACGGCAGGTCTTTGGCGATCGGAACGTAGCGAATGCCCCTCGTCTCCGGCGGCGCGGCGCGCAACTGCACCAGCCAGTCGCGGTAAGCGCCGGGCGTGTATTGCTGATCCACATAGGTAGAGAGCAACCATGCCAGGCTGTCGACCGCCTGCGCGTTAAAAATATCATCGGTCAGGCCTTCGGCTTTCGCGTCAAAATGTATGTCAAAGAACGGCAGCGAAGTAGCCAGCAGACTTCCGTCGTCGGCCAGGATGTTGCCGCGCTGCGACGGCGCATCCACCCATTTTACATAGAGGCTGTCGGCTTTTGCTTCCCATTTGGGCGCATCGGTGACCGTCAGCCGGAACAATTGCATGAATATCGCGACAGCCACAAGCAGGATCAGTGCCGCTACTGCGTACACTCGAACCAGGACTTCGTTTTTGATATTCAACATTTTTGTTAATGATGAATGATGAATGATAAATGATGAATCCGCTTCATTGCCTTTTGCCTTTTTTATTTAACTAGTATCACTTTCGGGCCTTTATTCTCCAGGTCCAATCCCACCGGTTCCAGGCTGGCGTCCATCTGGCTTTGCATGGATTTGTACATGGTTTCGCTTTTGATGGAGGTATATTCCCATTTCAACTCTTTAATTTCCTTTTGCAATTGCTGAATGCCCCGCACGTTTTTTTCAGCAAAATGCGCATTGGCGATGTACACAATCCCCAAAAAACCCAGAAACAGCAGGTATGAAAAGTTGCCGAATACCAGGTCCGTCGTTTTTTGACTGACGTTGAAAGCAGCAAGCATTTTATTGGCCATTTTTAGTTATCTGTTATTGGTTATCAGTTATTAGTACGTCCGAACAATGGCTCCCTCTCACTTTCTCACCCCTCTCACTTCTCTCCTCTCACTTCTCTCCTCTCACTTCTCTCCTCTCACTCCTCACTTCTTTTTTCAGCGACCCTCAATTTTGAGCTCCGCGCCCGGTTATTGATTTTCAGTTCTTCTTCGGAAGGTTCCACCGGTTTCTTCGTCACCAATTCCCAGGGCCGGGTGATATTTCCGTAAAAATCCTTTTGTTGTACGCCTTCTATGTTGCCGGTTTTGATAAAATTTTTCACCATCCGGTCTTCCAGCGAATGAAAAGTGATGATGGCCAATCGTCCACCCGGCGCCAGCATTTCATAGGCATCTTTTAAAAAATCGTGCAAAGCGCCCAGTTCGTCATTGACTTCCATCCGCAGGGCCTGGAACACCTGTGAGAGGTATCGCATCCGTTCGCCCATCAGGTTGTTGCCGCAGAGTTCGACCAGATCGCCGGTGCTTTTAAAAGGTTTTTGTTCCCGGCTCCGCAGCACCGCCTGCGCCAGTGTTTTGGAGTTGCGCACTTCCCCCAGTTCGCTGAATACCCGTTGCAGTTCCTCTGCGTTATAGGTATTGAGTATATCTGCTGCCGTAGCGCCTTCCTGCTGGTTCATCCGCATATCCAGATCAGCTTGAAAGCGATAGGAAAACCCCCTGTCTGCCGTGTCCAACTGGTAGCTGCTCACACCCAGGTCGGCCAGAATACCCTGCACCGAACCCGCACGAAGTCCTTCGGCGCGCAACTGGCGTTTCAGAAACCTGAAATTGGTGTGTACAAATTCAAAGGCCGGATCGTCTGTAAACTCCTCCGCCGCCGCGTTTCCCTGCGCATCCATGTCCTGATCGAAAGCGAACAAGCGGCCTTTGCCGCCTAATTTTTCCAGGATCAAACGCGTATGTCCGCCGCCCCCGAAGGTGGCATCCACGTAAACGCTACCGGGTGTAACACCCAGATAATCAACGGATTCGTGTAGTAATACGGACGCGTGGTACATTTTTTTCGTTTATGGTTTATAGGTTGATGGTTTATAACAGCCACTCTATGGTCGCAATTATCCACTTTTCGAGTGGCTGTTATAAACCTATAAACCCATCAACCCATCAACTAAGAAACACTACAATTCCACGTCTCCCACACCCTCGACACCGCCGCCCATGACGTCATTGGCCAGATCGGCAAATGCGTTGGGGTCGAACGATGCCATCGAGTTGTGTTGTTCCGGCGACCAGATTTCAATCCGGTCATCCATCGCAAGAAGAATGGCTTCTTTGGTGATACCCGCGTAATCCAACAAAGGTTTTTGTAAAAGAATCCGATCCGCGCTATCGGTTATGACAGGGTATGCTCCGAGATAAAAAGAGCGTACAAAGGCGCGATTCCGGTCGTTAAAACGATTGAGACGGCTCAACTTAGAAGAGATACCATCCCAGACCGGTTTGGGGTAAAGTGTGAGACACTTTTCAAAACCCCGATTGACTACAAACTCATAGACCGCCCCTTCGCCGACATCCGTCGCCTGGACGGAAAGTTGACGCAGTAGCGCGGTTGGAAGGCGCATACGGCCCTTGTCATCAAGGGCGACTGGATATTCGCCAATGAGTTGCATTCTTTCGTGTGGAACTAACTATTTCTGCTAAGCAAACCGGGATACCGTGTGGGACAGATCACCAATTCACTGCCACAAACGTAACCTATTTTCCCATATTTTCCCACAAATTGACATTTTTTTATCATTTTTTTAAAGAATTTTATTTATTATATTTTTAAAACATTGATTATCAATGTTTTATTAAGAGTGTCAAATTTTTGTTTTTCTTGAAAAGAAAACAATAAAGGAGTAAAAATATCTGGTCTGTAGAAATTTAAACAGCCTTGTGCCTGTACAAAGGTAGGCAAATATCAATTTTTATAAAAAATAATGACCGAAAGGATTCTGATTGCAAATGCAGTGGGAGAAAGTGGAAACTTTAGCCAATAGAATCAGTGCATAAATTCGGGATGTTTCATGTTTCTGGTAGCGAAAATGAAATAAAAAATACACCATTTTTAATTTTGATAACAGGCAGGCCGCCTTCCAAGTTGTCGCCGTGGTTTATTGACGGGGTGACTTGAAGTCACCCCGTC
>JAYSZC010000690.1:0-8991 GCA_043738235.1 Lewinellaceae bacterium
CCGTATTGCTTACCATTGTTGGCATTGTTGGACTTATTTATGCAGCCATATTGCTGGCCAATACGGGCGGCGGTATGCGGGATGTCAAAACCATCGCCATTTTCGGCATACTCGGAGGGATCTTTTTTGCTGCCGGTATGGGAATTATGCGTACGATGAAGGACGAAGCCTGATAGTTGATGAGGGTGTGTTCAAAAGGTTGATGAAGGTTGATGAGGGTTGATAAAGGTTGATATTCATCCACTCGAAAAACCATGCAATTTTTACTTTTTTCGAGTGGATGAATATCAACCTTTATCAACCTTTATCAACCTTTATCAACCTTTTGACACACCCTTATCTTTTTTGTTTTCGAGACTTTGCCCCTCCCCGGGGTCGATCATGCAAATTATTGTTTGACAAACTTCCCTATGTAGAACCGCTCTCCTGCAACCACTTTCAGGATATACATTCCAGGTTGCAAATCCAGCACATCCATCCGCTGCCCACCATAGAAAGTACGGCGCAGTAATTCCCGGCCTTCCATATCGAATACCTGTGTCTCCATCGGAACAGTGATGGTTTGCGGCAGTTGAATGTTGAGGAAGTCGCGGGCAGGATTGGGTGAAACCGCTACTGCTCCGGCATTCACTTCTCTGACAGGCGTGAACAGACTCTCGTATGAGCCGATGTCCACCGCTGTGCCGAAAACGCGCGGGTTGCCGTCCAGGTCAAGCGCGGGCAAATTACCCGAATCCACACCCATGTCGATGCAGGGGCTTCCTGCGCCGATGCGGTAATTTCCGGCGCCCATGAAGAGCGGGTCGAGGTTTTGCTTGTCGGTGGCGAGCAGTTGTCCGTTGAGGCTTCCGTCGCCAATAAGGTTGCCGCCGTTGGAAGCGAAGGTGACGTCGCCGGTAAGCGCTTCGTATTCCGGGTAGCCGGGGTTATACAGGATGGTGTTTTGGAGCGTAATGCCGCTCGAATCGCTCAGGCTGATCCCGCCGTGGTTGTCTGCAAATGTACTGTTGAGCAGTTTTAAGTTCGGAAAGGAATCCAGGGCGAGGGCCGCTCCGCCGGTATTCCCGGCTATAAGGCTATTTTCAATAGAAACAAGGGCTCCATTGTGCAGCGCGTAGGCTGAAAGGCCCAACTGGAAAGCGCCGATGGCACTACCAAGCGGACTGTGATTGTTACGAATTTCACAGCGGTTCAAAGTGGCATGCAAATCATTACTGCCAGTCAGGATCAGGATTGCTCCTGCGCCTTCATCGGCTGTGTTACCTTCCATCCGGCAATCCTCGATACTGAAGTTCGTAGAAGTGCCAACATCTCCCCAAATGGTCAACGCACCGCCATAAGCGGTCGCGTGGTTGTTGAGAAATCGACAATTTCGGACAGCATAATGAGATGGACCGCCGTAGTATGGACCGATATCCATGCCGGCCGAATATAGGCTGGTATTGTTTTCAAACAGGCAATTATCAACCGTGATATCGGCGCTGGAGAATGGCCAAATTCCCACCGTGGCCCAGGATCCTGTGTTTACATTTCCCTTGAAAGTGGTGTTGCGGAGGTTCAGTGAAGTATTTTGTCCTTCACTTTCCAATCCAAAGGCCGAATGCACGTTACTGGAGGAGTTGCCTTCAAACAGGCAACTATCCACCGACAGGAGGCAGTTCTCAGCTGTATTAGCCAGGTAAAATCCCAAACCTCCAAAGCTTCGCCCCCAACCGGTCAACATAGAGTCGACCGCATTTCCGAGAAAATTGCAATGGACAATGTCAATATTGCAATTCTGGCTTGCAAGTAAAAAATAAAGCCCACCGCCAAAGGATGCTTTGTTGTTTTCAAAGTTGCAGTTTTGTACCTGGAAATGGAGGTTGTTATTTCCGGACTGATAGAATACCCGCATACCTCCGCCGTGGCGTTTCGTGTTGTTGTTGGTGAATGTTGACCCATCTACTGTTCCGTTTGAATTTTGTACGCTTAATCCTCCCATCCAGTCTGCTTCATTGCTGATGAATGCAGTTCCTGTGACTTCAAAGCCGTTCCCTTTTACATTTGTCACATACATGCCACCCCCATTCGCACTACCGTCCGATCTGGCAGCACGGTTTTTTTCAAAGCGGCAATGCTCTACCCGGAGTCCCTGTGCTCCCGCTCCGCTGACGTACAGTCCCGCGCCGTTTCCCTGGGCAAAATTTTGTGTAAAAATGCAGTTGCGCAGGAACGGCGCTCCGAGGCAATGAATTCCACCACCATTGAAGGAAGTCGCCCCGTCGGCTTGTCCTCCTTGTATTTGGAAACCATCTATTACAGCGTCGCCGGTGATGAATGAAGGAATGGTCACTACATGTAAGACATTGTCAAAACGGTAGGAAAAGCTGAAATCGTCCTCTACATCGTTCCCGTTCAGGTCGCCGGAAAGGATAGTTTTATTGGCTACAGGATCACGCTCGTCGGCACTGGTTTCGGTACCGGCAAATCCGCCGAGCAAGCGGAGGTTTTTGCTGATGGAAAAAGTGGAAATGGCGTTGCCGGTTAATGTGTCGGGCTTGTAGGTTCCGGTAGCTACCCAGATTTCATCGCCGACCGTTGCGGCGCTGAGGGCTGTTTTGAGGTTGGTGTAAGCATCGGCCCAGGAGGCGCCGGTATTGGCGCCGGTAGCATTGTGTTTGACAAAAATCTGCGCCTGCGCCGAGGCAGTAACAGAGCACCCGAAAACAAACAAGGCTATCGAGAGAAAAACGGCGGGAGGAAGACTCATTTTCATGGCGAACTTTTTAGGTTTGAAAAAGATGATTTCGTACCCCGCGAAATTGTGCCCGTGCGGATCGGCTATGCTCCACCTATTGATGCAAAAATATGCACGTATGTTGCAAGAGGAAGGAAATGTTCAGGCTCCTGATTACTAAACGACCTCAATCAAATAAGATATTCATATCGAAGGATTGGGTAACTAAGCCCAAGCTATGGGCATTCGGATGGATGCCAAACGTGCTGAGTACCACCCAACTTACCAGTTTTCTCGTACCCGTGCTATACTGAAAAATGCGTAGTTTTTCCCGCAAGGCTTCTGCATCGGCTTTTGTCAGGGTGACGGTTGTATTATAAAATTTGATTTCCACGAGGTTGATGACCCTGTCGTTTCGATCAATTAGTAAATCAATTTGAGCGCCCGGGTCATCTCCTGTTCCCGTTTTCACAAAAGCAGTTGCAGTGGCGTAGATACCCGAAATACCGAGGGCTTTTTTGATTTGAGGAATATGTTTCAGGCAAATGTTCTCAAAAGCATAACCGCTCCATGTCTTGAATTCCTGTGTTTGACTGAGCATATTCCAAATGTCCTCCCCATCATGCTTGTGTTTTTCAATAAACCTGAGGTAAAAGAGAGAGTATTCATCGCTGAGACGAAAAATCTTATCCTTTTTACTTTTACCGAAAGGAAAAAATTCGGACACAAAACCTGATTCGATCAACTCTTCCAATACTTTGGAAATCCTGCCGCTATCATTGAATGGAACAGATTGTACGATCTCTTTACGAACCATTCCGTAATGTCTGTTTGCCAAGGCCCGGATAATAGCTAAATGATAATCGGCATACTCGAAGAGTGCAGGATACAAGCTCAAAAATTCGTCTTTCAAAATACCGTTCTCCGAAAAACATATATGGTTGATGTTTTGCACGGCACTCCTGTACCCGGCAATTTCTTTGAGGTAATGCGGGATGCCGCCCATAGCCATATACAGTAGTAAAATGTGATACCGGTCGAGGGAAATATTCCTGCTGTGTAGATATTCCTCGGTTTCAGCAAGTGTAAAGGGCTTAAGAAGGATACGTTGGGTGACCCGGTTGTGCAGGCCTCCCTTATCACGGAGCACCTTTCTGATCATCCACGAAGCCGAGGAGCCGCAAATAACAACTGCGATATTCTGTTGTGAAGCCCAGGAATTCCAGAAGTAACTCAGCCCCTTTAGAAAGCCCGATTTATGGGTTGCCAGCCACGGAACCTCATCAAGAAAGACCACCATTTTCTCTGATTTGCCTTTTTGTTTAAGGTACTCGATGAGCATAAAAAAAGCCTCCAACCAATCTCTCGGCGGTTTTCCAACTATAAAATTTGGCGCAAAAGCCTTTAACTGGTTTGCAAAATTCCGAAGTTGCTCGCTGCCGGTTGCTTTTTGAATACCAGTGATTTCAAAATCAATCCGATCCTGATAAATAGTGCGCACGAGGAATGTTTTACCCACCCGTCGCCTGCCGATGACCGAAATCATCTCTGCCTCCGGCGATGCCAGCGCGCGGAGCAGTGTTTCGGTTTCAGCCTTTCTACCTGTTAGTTTCGTCATATCAAATCTCTTTTTACATTTCGGAATGTGGACAAAAATAGGTGGATTCCGAAATATAAAAAAATTATCTGTTTCGGAAAGCACAGAAGGCGAGAAACTGATCGGATAATTCCTCTTTTTTTAAAATTATTTGTTTTAAATTTCAAACAAATTGTATATTCGCTTTTCTTATTCCTGAAAAAAATGGTTAAAAACATTTACAACCTCTTGCAAAATGATGAAGCGACGCAATTCATCTTTTTTAGCAGGGGCAATAACGGACGAGTAATGAAAGCGGTTATTATCAGCCCTTATGACCGGAATCGTTGGAATCTTGCTTTTGGCGATGTTCAACCTGACGGAGAGATAAGCGATTCAGTAATGACCAAGAATTACGATGTTGTTAAAGTGATTAGCACTGTCGCTCAAGCAGCGTTGATATTTTCAGAAAAACACCCAGAATGTACGCTGGTTATCTTTCCAGTGGACGAAAAGCGAAAATGGCTCTACAATTTAGTGTTCCGTCGGCGGCTAAAAGAAATACAGTCGCTTTTCGAGGTTTTGGGCAAGCAAGGACCTTTGTGGGAAGCATATAACCTGGAACAAGAATATGACGCATTTGAAATTTCCCGAAAATCTCGGTAACTTTGAATCCAAAATTAACAGTCATGAAGGAGAAGCAAAATGATATATCGGCGGAAGATTTTTTCGCCAAGAATAAGGATATTATCCCTTACCTCACTTCTTACCTGCTCGCTCAGCAAGACAATATCTCCATTAAAATCAAGCAGATTCGGCATTCTCATCCTGACCTGCCGCTTACCAAAGTTGTCACTTCGATTTTGAATGAATTGCCGGAAAATATGGCTCCTCGTTTGGTGCGCGAGCTCACCCTTTTTATGATCGAAGAATGGGAAAATGTATCTGCGGCTGCATTAGAAGAAACCACTCTTGGCCCCTCATCAGCGACCTAACATTCCTTACTTTATCCCTTCCGCAGCTCGCTCGGCGCCATCCCGAACGCCTCCTGAAACACCCTCGAAAAATAATTCGGGCTGTTGAACCCCACCTCGAAACTGACTTCCGTCACGTTTTTTCCGGTCGTTTCCAGCAGTTCTTTAGCCTTTTTTAAACGCAGGTTGCGGATAAATCCGGTGACGGATTGACCCGTCAACGCCTTGAGTTTTCGGAACAGGTTGGAACGGCTCATGTGCAGCGCCCTGCACAGGTAAGGCATGCCGAATGCTTCGTCGCCCATCTGCGTTTCGACGATGCGGACGACCTTTTGTAAAAAACGGTCTTCGAGGTTGACGGGAGCAGCATTGACAACTTTTGAAAAGTTGTCAATTCCCGAGTATCGTTCCTGCAGGCGGCGGCGCAGTTCGATGAGTTTTTCCAGGCGCACCAGCAGTTCTTCCCGGTCAAAAGGTTTGGACAGGTACACATCCGCACCATGTGTCAATCCTTCGATTTTGGATGCCTGGTCGGCTTTGGCGGTCAGCAGGATGATGGGGATATGACTGGTTCGCTCGTCGGTTTTCAGGATGCGGCACAGCTCGAAACCGTCCATTCCGGGCATCATCACGTCGCTGACGATCATGTCGGGCACCAGTTCGAGGGCTTTGTCGATGCCCTCCTGCCCGTTGCGGGCCGTCGCGATCCGGTATTGGCTTTGAAGCACGGAAGACAGGTAACTGATCACATCCGCATTGTCTTCCACCAACAATATCGTGTAGCGGTCGACAAGGTCTGATGCAGGCACTTTGGCGGCTGTTTCCCGTTCAAAAAGTACCGTGCCATAAAGCGCTAAGTCTGAATTCCCCTGGCTCTGGGCTGCCGTACGGGTAATGGGCAGGCAAATGCTGAATTTGGCGCCCTTACCCGGCTCACTTTCCGCGGTAATGGCTCCGTTCATCAGTCGAACCATTTCTTTTACCAGGGCCAGGCCGATCCCGGTTCCTTCACTTCCCCGGGTAGCCGTATCGTCGACCTGGTAAAACCGGTCAAAAATATGAGGCAGGTACTCAGGGGCAATGCCGGGGCCGGTGTCGGTAACCTGAATGAGGATTTCAGGCGGCATGTCGGCTGCAGTGCTGTCCCGCTGTTCGGCCCATCGCACGTCGACATAGACATCTCCTCCCGCAGGGGTAAATTTGATGGCATTCGACAATAAATTCGATAAGATGTTTTGCAGTTTATCGGGGTCATGATCCATATATAATTCCGGCAAGTCGGACCGGAAATGCAGCCGGATGTCCTTGCTGTCGGCATAAGAGTGGAAGGACTCCGTCAGATATTGGAGGTAAGCGATCAGTTCGCCCAGTACGGGCCGGAACGGGAGCCGGCCCGACTCCAGTTTTGTCAGGTCGAGGAGCTGATTGACCAATTGGAGCAACTGCGTCCCATTGCGCCGGATGAGTCGCAAGCCTTCGTCGAGCCAATTCCCGGGGTCTTTCCGGAGTTGTTCTTCCATGCCGAGGATGACGGTCAGTGGGGTACGGAATTCATGTGTGATGTTGGTATAGAGGCGTGTTTTGGCCAGGTCCATTTCTTTGAAGCGCACAGATTCGGCTTCCGCCAGGCGGCGCTGGAGTTGGAAACGGTACAGCCAATAGACGCTTCCTGAAACAATGGCCATCCAAAGGCAGTATGCCCACCAGGTACGGTACCAGGGAGGCAGGATGGTAATTTTCAGGGAAATACCTTTTTCATTCCAAACGCCCTCCTGATTAGCGCCTTTAACGAACAGTACATATTCGCCTGGATCGAGATCGGTAAAAACGACTTCATGTTGATCGCCCAGAAATTGCCATTCGTCTATGAGTCCCTCCATTCGATACGCGTATTGGTTTTTTTCGGGCAGAATGAAATTAAGTGCAGCAAATTTCAAGCGGATGAAATTCTGATCGTGTTGTAAGGTGATGGCATTCGTGTAAGAAATGCTTTGCTCCAGCGGGCTGTCTTTTTGTTGCGGGAGCACTAATTCATTGTTCAAATAAAACTCCGAAAAGACCAGTCTGGGCGCAACGGTGTCACTTTTGAGGTGTTGGGGATGAAATCGAACGAATGAATGCTTTCCTCCGAAATACAAGAAACCTTCCGAGTCTTGAACACTGGACATCCAGCTGACTAAGAATGGGGCACCGTTATTGACATCATGACTTTGAAATAATCCGGACCGTTTGTCTAAAACCGAAATGCCTTCAGATGTCCCCACCCAAATCCGGTTCCGATCGTCTTCTTCTACTGCGGCGATATTGAGTGTGCTCAAACCCCGGTCTTTCAGAAAACGCTCAAATCCTTGCCTTGTTTTATCCATTTTACAAAGCCCCCCGCCGTAAGTAGCCACCCATAAGGAACCTTCGCCGTCCAAATGAAGATCGACAACCTGGTTGTTACTCAGGCTTTTAGCATCAAATGGGTCATATTGAAATCTTGTAAATTGCTCCGTTTTGATATGGAAGCAATTGAGTCCGCCCCCGCGTGTTCCAATCCATAACAGCGAATCATGTTCTAAGGCAAGTGAAAGGATATCATTATCTGATAAACTATTTGGATTCTTCGGGTCTGCCTGATACCAATTTAGAATACCTTTTTTCAAATCGTAATGTACAAGACCTCCCCAGGTGCCCATCCAATACGTTTGGTCACTGGATTCGGCCATCGCAAAAGTCAGAGCGCCCACCTGATCGATGATTGCAATTTTTTTTGTGATAAGGTCGAGCCGGATGAGCGAACTGCTCAGACGTGATTCATCCCGGGCACTTACCCAAATGCCGGATCGGCTGTCTTTAAACAAATAATTAATTTGCAAGGTGTCATAACCGGATAATTCAGGAAAGGAGACACTGGCAGTCGTGATTTTTTTTTCTTTTTGATCGAAAATAAACAGGCCGTCAGTTCTTCCTACCAGGATTCTTTGGCTGTCTAATTTTTCGAAACGAATCGTCTCAATCCCCTGAGATTCGTCTTTCTTTAGGCTTGGAAAATCATTATAGATCAGAAAAGGCGCTTCTTGTTCGCTATTCCATTTTACAACGCCGTTTTGATGCCCAACCCAAAAATGAGAACGGTTATCTTCCCGGAAACAGAAATACTCCAGATTCGCTTCCGGACTATAGCCTTCAAACGTTATATCAAAAAACGCCTCCCTTTTACGATCAAAGTAGTATAAACCCCGCTTTCCCGTAAGCCAGACATCCCCGTTTCTGGATGCCGTCATTGTAAAAATGTTCATGCCATCCATTTCTTGTTGGCGATGAAAATGGTAGGTTCCGGGTTGTCGGGAAGGGCTTTTTTGTCTAAACACAAAACCCTGACGCGTATGAATCCAGCATGCCCCATTACCGGTTACCAGGATTTTTGCTACCTGGTCTACAATCGGTTTTTTATTTTCATCAAAAATTTGAACTTTAGTAAACTTCCTGTTATTGATGTTGAATCTGGTTACATTTTGATTTCGATTGGCAATCCATAAAATGGTGTCGTTTTCTATTTCCAGATCAGCGATATAAACAGCAAATTCCGAAAAACAAGTGAATTTTTTTTCCGCCGGGTTGTAGTTGCATAAGCCACTGTCCGTACCCAGCCAGACGGTTCCATTTTTGTCTATGGCAAATGACAAGACATAATTAAAATTTAAAACACCCTCACTGTGCGGAATTGATTTATAATTGGT
>JAYSZC010000691.1:0-8991 GCA_043738235.1 Lewinellaceae bacterium
CTAAGTTATTAATTTTACATTAAAAATCCCGAACTTTTCTTCAGTGAAAAATTCGGGATGATTCATGTTTTGGTTGAAAATTCCGTCGTGTGCTCACAACGCCCGGGTATACTTAAAACGGACGATGCACAACAAAGCGCAGCATAACAAGTTTGAGCGAAGCCTTGTGCGAGCGAAGTCTATACTTTTCGGTAAGTCGTACCGACGACCAGTAAAATAAAGCCGATCAACAACATTTCATAGTTGTATTTCGACAATTCTTCTACACGGACGTAATGCACCAGAATGCCTAAAACGCCGATGAGGACGGCAATGATCCAAAGTGCTTTATTGGGTGCGCTGGGTAAAAAAGTTCTGTTAGCCATGATGGTTTGATTTTAGTATAATATGAATTGATATTGGGATATCCCAATATCTCAATAATCTTTTTGTAACGGATTGGTTGTCATTGCCTCTCGCAATTTTGCCCTTTACTATTGACTCCACTCCGTACGCACCCTGTCCCAGCGATGCTTCTTTAATGCCTGCAACAAATCAGCGGGTAAGCCATGACCGTCCGATGCCGCACAATTACTTTCCACATGCCGAACGCTGCGCATGCCGGGGATAATCGTTGCGGAATCAGGTGTACTCACAATAAAGCGCAGTGCCATTTCTGCCATTGTCATACCTGAAGGCAAGAGTGGCCGCAACGCATCGGCGCGGTCTACACTCGCATGCAGGTTTTCCGGTCCAAAATAAGTCGCACGCCAGTCGTCGTCGGGGAAAGTGGTCTCGTGCGTCAGCATACCCGTCAGGGAGCCTTCATCAAACGGGACGCGCGCGATCACCGCCACATCCAGTTCGTTGCACAGCGGAAACAGCTGGTCTTCCGGTGCCTGATCGAAGATATTGTAAATGACCTGCACGGTAGAAATCAGACCTGTGCGCAGCGTTTGGAGCACATTTTCAGGCTCCCAGCGGTTCACGGAAACGCCCCAGTGCGCTACTTTGCCTTCTTTGGTGAGTTTTTCAATAGCCGTTTTCCATTCGTCCTGCGTATGCCAATCGTCGTTCCAGACGTGGAACTGTTGTAAGTCGATCTGTTCGACGCCGAGGTTTTTCAGGCTTTTCTCCGTGTATTCCACAATGTGTTTGGCGGGAAAACAATCTTTCAACTGAAATTCCGGCAGCGAAGGCCACTTGAAATTCATGGGCGGAATTTTGGTGGCAAAAACCAGGCGTTTGTCGCGGTGCTGCCGCAGCAATGCACCCAGAATCTGTTCGCTTTTCCCTGCGCCGTAACCCCATGCGGTATCGAAAAAATTGACGCCCAATTCGACGGAGCGGTCGAGGGCCCGTTGTACTTCGTTTTGATCGGTGCCTGTCCAGCCGGCCAGGCCCCACATGCCGTAGCCTATTTCTGAAACGGAATGGTTGGTTTTTCCGAAGCGGCGATATTGCATAGATGGTTTCGTTTTAATTTTGATCGGGTGAAGATAGGGTTTTTACCCGGGTTGAATAGGAGCGCTGTTCAAAAAACCTGGCACCGTTCCTTCATCTTTTCCTTTTCCGCAATTCCTGCTCCTGCTGCGTATACAAATTAAATATTGGCACATCGATAGCGAAAGTAAGTCCATACCGCCAGGCGCTGGAACTGATTCTCTTCCCATCGACCGTAACCTGACGCAATTGCGGGCCGAATTGTGCCCCGCCGCCAATTGTAAACGGCGATTTCCGGATATTCCATAGCAGGTATGCGCCCGGGGAAATCAGATTTCCAAAACTCAGTTTGGGTAAATCCGAGGGCAGGTCTTTCTGGTTGATCCGGTAGGTCGTGACGGCTCCCAAATCCAGCACAGGAATAAACAGGCTGAAGGATTGTTCCCGTTTCCCGATCTGCAACTGCCCCATGCTGAGGGCGATGCCGACAGGTACGGAAAGACCGAAGGCGCCACTTTTGCGCAGGTTACCGGCGAGCGAATCTGACGTCAGCGTTTCCCGGTGAAATCCAAGCCCGAAATAGCCGTTGACGCCCACATTCAGGCGGGCATTTCGTTTCAGCGACGAACTACCAGGCGGAACCGCTACTGCCGAAATAGCGGCTTTGACCTGGTCGGGCGTTTCTGCTTCCACCATATTGGCCATAAAAGTACCGTAGGTCAGTACCGCAGATTTTATTTTTTCATTGCCGCGCCGATCCGATTTTGCATCTGAAGTCATTTCAAAACTGCTTTTTACAGATGAACGTCTTTTGTCTTTTTTGAGGTTGGAAATCAGACCGGTTTTATCTTTTTGCCGCAATCCCCAGGTGATAGACAGCAATTGCACGACATTGCGGATAGCGCTGCCATAGTTTTCGGCAAAAATGTTTTCAAACAAGGAAAGTGACTCATTCGAGATGTCAGGCAAATCGCTCAGTTGGGACAAACGCTCATTCAGCGGCTGCTCGCCCGACCCGAGCGGCGTTTCCAGCACGACATTGAGCATGTCCACAATAGAACGGATGAACGGATAGTAATCCTCAAATCCCAGTGCGTTGTTATGCTCTTTTTTATAGTGCAATATAGCACGGGCATCGTCGATTTCATACACCGTATTCATAAATTTGGTTGCCAGCAACGCCAGATTCGGCGTACTGTAATGCAGCCCGCCCTCCACGGCACTGAGTCGTTGGTAGAGCAGCCCCAAAAATATCTTGCGCTGGAGTGTGTCGTCCATCACTTCGTTGAATTGTTGCAGGGTCATCCACTGGCTGGCGCCTTTTACACGCGGTATGATCCAGATGCTGTCGTACGTAATTTCCACCCCGGATTTCGACAACATTTTTTTATGCACCACTACTGTATCCCGCACGATAACGGAGGAATCGCCGGCTGCGGCATTGTTGCGAAATGCGTGCATCCACAGAAGTGTTACGCTCACCAGGGTATCAAATTGCGCGGCATGGCGCAGTGCTGCAAGCGGCGCAGCGGTGCTGTCGACTTTAAGTTTTTCCAGGAACTGATGATAGTCGCTGCTGGTGCGTTTTAGTTCGGCGATGGACGCCCGTACTGATTCTACTTCTTTTGCCAGGCCGGCATTGTGACTGGACGCCAGGGCGCCCGCGTCCAAAAACGATTCATACGGGACCGTTTGGTCGTAATAATCGAGGAATTGGTTGCCGGAAGGAACGAGCGGTTTGATGATTTGATGCGCTGCCTGCGATTCGTAGATACTGATCTCCTCCCGGGTTAAGGATTTTGCTGCGTTTTCTACCGGTCTGCTTGGGCCGCTGATTTGCTCATGCATTTGCTGCATTAAACCTGAATAATCGAGCACCAGAGCAGCGTCTGTCATGTAGCTGCTGTACAGGAAGTTGCGATAGTGCAGGGAATCTTTTTGGGTGGCATCTACACTCCGCGACGCGGCAATCAGCGGAAAATGATCCCGCATCGTGGAAGCCATACTTTCCAGGAAAGCGCCGGCGCGTTCGATTTCCGCCTCGATTTCCCCGGCGTCGCTGGACACGACAGAGAGCAATTTATAACCTTCATAAAGGTTAAGCGGTTTGTCTTCCCCAAAAAACTCGGCGCCCTCATAAAGCGACGCGGATGTCTGCAATTTACCCTTGATCAGTCCAACCTGCCGAAGCGAACGCCCGAATGCATCGAGTTTGGTCCAGTCGTACAACCCGAATTGATGAGGCATCCACAAGACACCTTTCAGGTAGTGCAGCGATTCAATATTGTGTTGTCCGGACTGTGTATGGTAGGCGAGCTCAGATGTGAGGGCCAGTTCGAGGCAGGCTCTCTGAACCATGAGGGACTTGTATTTTTTCAGCAGGGGCAGGTAACCGGACAGTGAATTAGCCGTTTTGGCCCGGCGGCTTTCCAACGCGTCGCCGAGTGTCTGTAGGGTAGAAATTTTATCCTCCATTTCCCGGACAGTCACTTCAATATTGCGGATATGTTCGACGGAAAGCAACACGTCTGCCTGCGCAAGTCCGAGGCTGATCGTTCGGCTGCTATCGGGTTTTTGGCTAAAAAAGGCCCGAAATCGGTTAAATTCCAGGTTTTTTCGCAGGTATTCGTAGCCGGGATTGCCCTGTAAGTTGTCGCTCACAAAAAGATATTGATCGAATCTCGTTGTCCTGGTGCTATCGCTATCATCCGGGTAACTATCTTTCCGACGCTCGTCCGTTTCATCCACAATTTCAGATCCTGCCCTCAGCGCTTTCATTTGCCGCAGCACTTCTTCATCGCTGCCATCTTCTTTCATTTTATCGGACAGCCGATGCCAGTTTACCATAAAAGTGCTGTCCAGGGTGGACGCCTGGGCGTAGTAATATTCCAGCGCTCGCCCGTAATTCAGGACGTAATTACTGAATTGTTGCTGCGTCGCGGCATCGCGCACCAGCTTGATGCCCAGTTCTTTATGGATGGCCTCTTCCAGCCCCTTTCTGCGCTCTTTTAGGCGGCTGTGCACGTGGAGCAACACGTTTTCCACAGGCGTGCCCTCGTACACTTTATTAGCAATGTCGTACAACAGAAACAGGTTGTATACTTTGGGGTCGTTTTGCAGTTGCTGATATTTGGACAACATACTGAACAGGCGCGGAAACGTGACCCCCAGGTTGCGCAAATCCTGCACAAACGCATTTTTGGCAAAATCCAGCAGGGTGCGGTACTGTTCGATTTTAAAATCTGCCATCATCTTCACTGTCTGGGGAAACAAAACGATGAATTCGGAATCCTGCTGAATCCGGTCGCGCAGGCGATTGAGAAAACTGAGATTGAGTTCTTCCTGCGCCCGTTCAACGATAAAATCGGACAACCCGGCAGCCAGGTCCGCAGCGTTCAGCCCGCGGCGCAGTTTCTGGGTTTCGTTGTTGAACTGCTCTGAAGCCACCTGCAACTTGTCGGAAGCCGTTGGTACCCGCGTCCGGTAGGTGCTGACCAATTCATCGTAAGCCACCTGATCCTCTGATTGCAGGCTTTCGTTGCCGAAAATGATTTTTTGCCAGGCAAACCAGGTTTCCAACTGTGCCGAAATCGCCGCGCGGAGCAGCAGGTTCGATATGCCCGGCGCAGGATCGAAACGGGTATGGGCCAGCCTGTTTTTCAGGTATTTCGCTAAAAAGGGATTGTTCCGGTATTTTTCCGAAATGTCGCCCCAAAGGTGCGGAGACACAAGATCGGCTTCCTTTAATTGAGAATGTGTACCGAGCAATATTGCCAGTGAATCCTCTTGAAATACCGGTACGCTGAAATGCTCGGTCACCAATGCCGGGGCATAAAAAATATGCGCAATGCTGTCTTTTACAAACACTTCGATCATAGGATTCAGGGCAGGATACCAGCGAAAAGGCTCCTTGTTCTCATCCGGGAAAACGAAGCAAAAACTCATGTCCGAAAAATCCAGCAGCCCCAGTTGTTGTTTCGCCAGGGTGGTGTCGAGCTGCAACATGTACAGGACATTCTCTTCCAGCGGCATTTTAGCCAGATCGGATTGGCTGATCTGAAAAGTAGTATCTTTTTCTCCGCGTATTTTGCATAACTCGAAACTGAAGGCATTCACCTGCACTGGAAGTACTCCTTTGCCGGTGATGCGATCCTGAATCAGATAATCTTCCATGAAGGAAGCGTAGGAGCAACTATAATCGAACCTGCGTTCCAGAAATGCCAAACTCAGGTTAGCGTTACTGGAGATCTGGTATTTTTTGCGGTAATTCCTGTACCGGGTCTCATTCGGACGAATATCCCGTGTGACGGAAAAATCAATCGAGTTGGTTCGTTCATTGAATGTTATAGATTCCAACACTTTCGGCCTTTTCAAATGGATGGTGTTCAAGAGCCTCGATCCGCTGTAGAGTGTGATTTGATCAAAATGATAATCGCACTGCCTGGATAACAGGATTCTTCTATCGGCAGCACTCAAGGGAATATGATCGGGATTGAATTTCCTGGAAAAAAATTCGCCGATCTTTCTTTCGGGTTGGGCGATTTCCAGTTCATATACCTTGTCTTTTTCACGTTCCAGCATGTATGCGCCTTTTTGTGGTATAAACAGCACTAAAAATGAATTGTCCTCGGATAAAAACTGATCGACTGCATACAGGGTAAAAGGCACGGACTCGACTTCAATGGAGTCCTGTTTTTCCACTAAAAAATCGCCGCCGTCAATTTCCAGGAAGATGGAGTCCAGGAAAAAATGGAAGATTAATTTATCCTCGATCTTGTGGTTAAAAACTTTGAACAGCACTTTACCATTGCTTTTCAACAATAAAGTATCACCTTCCGGAATGCTGGGAAACTCGCAGAACGCCCTTTTCGGCAATCGCTTGCGATCATTGGAAAAATGGTCGGGACGAAACGGATCGGCTCCATCTAAAATAAATCGGTCACTTTCATAAAAGTGAAAATTGCCCGGTTGCCGGTTGCTGATCACCAGATCAGCGCCGATCAAAGCCGTGTTCGAATAAGTAGCAAGCGTTTCACCGCTGGGCGACACCAGTGTGAGTTTATCTTGTTCTTCGCCTTTTCGAAGCCTCAGGATACAATAGTCGTATTTGACCGGTGTTGCAAAAAGAATACTATCCGGCGTCGAAGCGCGGTACAGGATCAACTCGTCGGGATACGCGCCTTTGTTGACAATCAGGTAATCGTTTTCATTGACAGAGTGGATCGTATCAAATGATTGCTCGCTGAAACCATTTTCTGAAATGATAAAAGGCACGGAATGTGCCAGGCGCATCCACAGCGAATCTCCTACCTGCTGGGACTGGTTTTGCTGCATGATCTTTGCCAAATCGAGCGCATCCTGGTACAGGGATTGAGCATAAAGCGTTGGTATGGAAAGAAAAAAGGCAAGCAGGCAAGAAAAGGTAAGGGCGGCGTTTCGCTTCATGGATGTCGTTTGTGGGTATGGCATGAAAATCAGCAACAAAAATGCTTGTTTTTTGCCAAATGCCGCAAAGGAGATACAATTTTTCGGAAGCAGTGCGGGAATACTGAAACGGCCCTGCGGTTTTTTCTCTATTTTTGTCACCCATTCACAGCGTATCTTTTTTCCCATCTATGAAAATTCAAAACACATCCCTGCAATTCCTTTCAGACCTCTCCGCCAATAACAACCGCGAGTGGTTCCAAGCCAACAAAGGCCGTTACGAGGCAGCCCAGGAGAACATGAAACAGTTCCTGAAAGCCGTCGAGTCGGGGCTGGGTGAAACAGATCACCTGGAAGGTTCTACGCTTTTTCGGATTTACAAGGATGTGCGTTTTTCCAAAGACAAATTGCCTTATAAAAACAACTTCGGCATGGGCTTCACCCGGGCCACCAAAAGGCTGCGGGGCGGCTACTATCTCCATATCGAACCGGGCGCTTCATTTGTCGGCGGCGGATTCTGGCAACCCAATGCGGAAGACCTCAAACGTATCCGCGACGAATTTTCCATGGACGACCAGTCCATCCGCGCCATCATGGCCGACGCAACATTTCAACAATATTTCGGTGCCATTCATGGCGACGAGTTGAAAACCGCCCCGCGCGGATACGACAAAGACGGCCCTGCGCTGGATCTGATCCGCAAAAAAAGTTTTACCATCCACCGGAATTTTACGGATCAGGAAGTGACGGACGAACATTTTCTCCGGGAGGTGAAAAAGACTTTCGAGGCCATGCGACCGTATTTCGACTATATGAGTATGGTGCTGACGACAAATTTGAATGGAGAGTCGGTGCTAGAGTGAGGGGGTGATGGCGTTGTTAGCAGCGGGTCGTTACTAATCATTTTTTATTTCAATATTACTTCATTTATTGAACAGGCTATTATGTCATACCAGTCTATTTTCTCTTCAATTAAAGGGACTATCTTCTGAATTTCTTCTTCAGATAATTTTCTTTCCAACTCCTGTAATGCTACCTCTTGAATATCTTTTTCTTGTAGCAAATAAATGATTTTGTCTTTTTTCATTTTTTTAAATTTTAAATGCAGAACTTATTCTCACGATGCCAAGTAATTGCAGATACATGAGGATATATCTCTTTTCTTTTTGGAAGATTTATTTTAGCATTTTGACTTGAGGCAGTCCTAATAAAATCATAATCATTCATCTTTCCATAATCTGAAGGTAGTGAATTTATTTTTGATGAAACACGAATTGTAAAATCATTTTCTACTGTAAACCATCCAAAATCAAATGCCCAATGATGCAAACGGCATAGAGCTATTCCATTCATAATATCATCTTTACCTTTTTCACTATGAGGAATAATATGAGCTGCCTCAACTTCCCATATCAAAGTATTAGGTGAATTTATTTTCAATCCACAAAATGCACACTTGAAATCATACGCTTCAATTACCGCTTGACGAAAACTTCTTATTCTTATTGCTGATTCCCTCGTAATCTTCACAACTTTCTGTTCTCTGTTAAATGGAGTATAATTGTCTGGTCTTGGCGTTTCAACTAATTTTTTCACCATTTTCTGAACTTCAAAGGTTTTTGTTGGAAGAAATTCTTTTTGAGATTGAGGAATATTTAAAAGCTTTAATGCTTTGTCAAATCCTTCTTCCGTCAACATCCATTCTTTTTTCATTGTCAGAATAATCGTGGATGTAGGTCTTGAAACTAATTTTTCTTTTGCTAGCGAATCGGCAGCACGATAAAGTAAACGGTGCCAGAGTGGTGTCTTTACAATTCTGTTCTCTTTCCGGTAAATTCTTTCTAATACCGCATTTCTCTGGCCCTCATTCAAAGAGAACTTATCTGCAATCTCATCTACAATTTCTTCCCCTGTAGCAAACTCTTTTATCGTTCCATTGTGGTTAAATAAAGTTATCAGTAATGCTTCTTCAACTTCCTTTCGGGTTGGCATTTTTAAATCCTGAAACATTTGACCTTCGTAACTCATAAAAATTTGATAGATAATTATATTAGACTTGTTGCAGTATTGTAAATCAATCAGTTATGTTCCAAATAGAAGTTCCAGAGGCCAGCACATACGCTCAGAATATCATCATACAATTCA
>JAYSZC010000692.1:0-3442 GCA_043738235.1 Lewinellaceae bacterium
TCCAGGGTAAATGACATAGCCGTCAGCGCTGCTGCCAGGGTAAAAAGTGCAAGTATTTTTTTCATGATGCTTAAAGTTTTGTGATAAAATGAATGGGTGAGAGAAAAGGGTTGATGGTTTTATAGGTTGATCAGGGTTGATGAGGTTGATGAGGTTGATGAGGTTGATAAGGTTGATGAGGTTGATTACAGCACCTCGAAAGAAGCAGGACAATCACCTTTTCGAGGCGCTGTATATCAACCTCATCAACCTCATCAACCTTATCAACCCATAAAAACCTATAAAACCGATCGCAAGGCCGCTTCCAGTTCTTCATAGCTCAACTGTTTTTCAAAAAACAGGTATTGATTTTTACTTTTTGAAATAATGAGTGTGGCCGGGATAGCGCCCGACCACTCCGGGCTGACGAGGTCGATCCAGTTATTGGGATTCGATTCATCCATAAAAACCACCTGGCTTTGGAGTTTTTTCTTTTTCACAAAAGATTTGACCCTCGTTTCCACCTCTCTTTTAAAATCGGTACTAATGAGGATCACTTTCACTTTCTGATCCGCATAATTGGCGTTCAATTTTTCAAAAGAAGGTAATTCCGCTACACAGGGCGCACACCAGGTTGCCCAAAAATTCAGCACCCACACGGTATCGGTATCGGCCTGTTTCCATTGTTCGATCTGGCCGGATTTGATAAACGGAATGTCCTGCGCCGGAAGTACGAGGGCATTTATCAGGAATAAAAATACAAGAGGGCGTTGCTTCATAGGTCGGAAAACACGATAAGGACAAGGGTTGTTGTACAAAATTGAGTTAAAGCCGCAAAGTTCTACCCGCAAAAGGCCCGTAATTCGACGAATGAGACCGATTCCCAAGTGTTTGACCCCATTCACCACTCACCACTCACGATTCACGTCTCACTTTCTACCGTTCACCGGTTTTTGCTTTCCCCGCTTGTCCTGCATCTTCACTTTTGTCCTGTCATTCAACGAAAAAATCTTTAAAAACGATCAGGCAATGAATACCAAGACAATCTGGAGTGTACTCCCCGCCTTTTTTCTTCCACTTTTCATTTTTGCACCAGCCGGGCCGCCGGTCGCGATCCTGTATGATGAGTTGGCATTCAGCGAAAACCTCGACGATTATTTCCGTTGGGATGTGAAACTGGGTATCCGGATGAACAGCCCTAAACGCAAATTGTCGCAAACTTTTTTCCTTGATTTCCAGAACGTTACCAACGACGAGAATATATTCGCCATGCAGTACAACGAGGTCAAGGGAAATCTGGGCCGTGTGAATCAGATCGGATTTTTCCCGGACGTATTGTACCGAATTGAATTTTAAAAATCAAAATATGCAACCCTATACCATTATTGGTTCTGGTGGCGCTATCGGCGCCCCGCTCGCACAATTATTACTGGATCAGCAACAGCCTGTCCGGCTACTCTCCCGGTCCGGCAAGACCATGCCCGGTGCGGAATCGCGTCAGACGGACGTATTCAACCTGGCCGATTTGACAGAAGCCGTACGTGGCTCCCGGGTAGCGTTCCTGCTGGTAGGACTGGACTACAAGGCTAAACTCTGGCAGGAAAAATGGCCTGTTGTGATGCAAAACACCATCAAGGCCTGTTCGGAAACAAACGTACCGCTCATTTTCTTTGACAACGTATATATGTACGGCCCTGTGGAAGGCAAGATGACGGAAGATACTCCTTTCAGACCCAGCAGCAAAAAAGGAGTCGTGCGCGCCCAGATTGCCAACATGCTGCTTGATGCCGTACAACGCGGCGAACTGACCGCCAGCATTGCGCGTTCGGCAGATTTTTATGGTCCCTGGGCAGATGAAAAAAGTATGTTTTACCAGACGGTGTTCAAAAACTACGCAGCCAGTAAAAAACCGCAGTGGCTCGGCAATGCTTCCATGCCACACTCCATGTCGTATACACTGGACTGCGCAAAAGGGCTTATACTGCTGGCAAATGACCCTACGTCATTCAATCAGACCTGGCACTTGCCAACCTATAACCCGCCGCCTGTGCCAACTGATTTGATTCAAATGGCCGCAGCAGGCATGGGTGTACCCTACAAAGGCGTCCAGGTTGCTTCCAAAAATCTGGTTCGGCTCATCGGGTTGTTTGTACCGATCATGCGCGAAATGGTGGAGATGGTTTATCAAAATGAACGCCCCTACTGGTTCGACTCGACAAAATTCGAGCAATATTTTCAATACAAACCGATTTCTTACGAGCAAGGGATACTGGATACCATTGCGTTTTATCAATTGAAAAAAGCATAAATTTGGAACGTTTATCGGAGTGTTTAAATTTTGAATAAGATGAAAAAGGACTGTACACTACTTGGCTTCGATGACCGCCTGTTTCGGCTCATCGGAATGCCTGTGGTGGCCATGTTGATTCCCGTGTTGTTTTTCAGGGACATCATACAGGATGCCGGGAGTTACTGGGAGAAAGTACCTTTTGCATTCATCCATACGGTAGTCACCTGGCAAGGCATAAGGGCTATTTTTATTCGCCTTTCCAGGAGATTTCCAGACTGGAAGGATTGGAAAAAAAGGATGAAGTGGATCATCGGGCTGGCTATTCTTTACACGGGAAGTGTTTGTACGGTAGTCACTTTTGTGGCAAGCATTTTTTCTATTCAACTTGATCCAACCAAGGTACCCAGTCCGATTTCAGCCTACGGGGCATCTTACCTGATGGTACTGGCACTGGGCGCCGTGTATGAAAGCATCCGTTTTTTTCAACTCTGGAAAACAACCGCCATGGAGAAAGAGCACCTCGAACGCGCACACCTGGCGAGTCAGCTCGAAGGTTTGCGCAACCAGGTGAATCCGCACTTTTTGTTCAACAGCCTCAATACACTCACGTACCTGATCCCGGAAGCGCCCGAAAAAGCGGTGCGTTTTGTACAACAACTCAGCAAAGTGTACCGCTATGTGCTGGAAAGCCGCGAAGACCAGGTGATCCCCTTGCAAACGGAACTGGATTTTTTGAAGTCTTATATTTTTCTGTTGCGCGAACGGTTTGGCGATAACCTGCAGGTAGAAATCAGCCGTGTAGATCGGAAAAACACGGCGATTGTGCCGCTGACCTTGCAAATGTTATTTGAAAATGCCATCAAACACAACGTCATTTCCACCCATAAACCTTTAAAAATTGAAGTGTTTATGGAAAACGGTCACCTGATCGTGCGCAATAATTTGCAGAAAAAAAACCAGGTCATGGACTCTACCGGCGTAGGTTTGCAAAATATCCGCGACCGATACCGGATGCTGACCGACCAGGAAATTGAAGTTATCGCATCGCAACAGTATTTTACGGTGATACTGCCGGATATTGAGATTCAACAGGAAGTGGCTGCGGAAAAGGTTTGATGGTTTGAAAGGTTTGATGGTTTGAAGTGGTAACTCATGGCTTTACGTTACCACTTC
>JAYSZC010000693.1:0-3441 GCA_043738235.1 Lewinellaceae bacterium
GAGAAGTGAGAAGTGAGAAGTGAGAAGTGAGAAGTGAGAATCATCCCATTTGGCTGTTCTTGTCACTTAAGCAGGGTTTTTCAGGCCTGTAATTGTTAAGAGGGGGGTATTCAAATTATGGTGAAAATCTTCAATATAATTTAGAAAATTAAATAAATAAAGACCTGAAAAACCCTGCTTAAGTGACAAGAACAGCCAAATGGGATGATTCTCACTTCTCACTTCTCACTTCTCACTTCTGCCAAAAGTGTCCCTCCAGATACAATTTGCCTTTGCCTGCAATCAGTACCCGATCTCCTTCCAGACTGCATTGCAAATAACCGCGGCGCTCGGAGACCTGAATGGCGGAGAAATTAGTCTTACCCGTCTTTTCCGCCCAAAACGGCGTAAGTGTAGTATGCGCCGAACCGGTCACCGGATCTTCATCGATACCGGAAGCGGGAAAAAAACAGCGCGATACAAAGTCGGAATGATCGCCCGGCGCTGTGGCAATAAACCCGCGCACAGGTTCCGTGGCCAACATGCGAAAATCGGGTTGCAAGGCCAGTACTTCCGCTTCACTTCGATAAAGCAGCAGGTAATCTTCCCGGCCCATCCAGACCGCTTCGGGCAAAATATCGAGTCCTGTACGGGCGGCCTCCGGCAGTGTTGTTGCATGTAGCGTATCGACCGGGAAATCGAGTGTCAGCAAATCGCCTCTGCGTGTTACATGCAGCCGGCCGCTTTTGCTTTGAAACGAAATAAGGTAGGACGGATTGATTTTCAGGCAGTTAAACACCACGTATGCCGTAGCAAGCGTCGCATGTCCACACAACTGCACTTCGATAGTTGGAGTAAACCATCGGATATGAAATTGATCGGGGCCTTCAAGCGGCACAAAAAAAGCCGTTTCGGCTAAGTTGTTTTCGCGGGCGATCAATTGCATGGTTTCCTCCGGCAGCCAGGTCTGAAGCGGTACGACTGCTGCGGGGTTGCCGCCAAACAGGTGGTCGGTAAACGCGTCGACCTGATAGATAGAATGTTTCATCGTGAGTGGTGAGTGGTGAGTCGTGAGTGGTGAGTCGTGAGTTGTGAGTGGCATTCGTTTAGAGGAACGAACTCATGTTCTTCTAAACGAATGCCACTCACGATTCACGACTCACCACTCACAACTCACATTTTTTGGTAAAATGATGGCTGGAAATGAAAAATCCTTTGTTCAGGTACAGGCGGTGTGCCGTATGCCGGTAATGCCCCGAATCGAGCGTGATGACATCGTAACCCGCTGCCCGGGCAAGTTCTGCCACATAATCGAGTAACATACCTCCGTAGCCTTTGCCTCGTGCTTCCGGCAGGGTGCTCAGGTCATCAATGTAAAAATGTTTGCCGCAAAACAGGAACTGGAGATACCGGAAGCCTATGACGGCAACCGCTTCGCCATTTTCTTCTATAAAAGCAAGTTGATAACCTTCCTGCATCATTTGCTGCACGAGCGGGACGAATGATTCAGCGGCCACATGCGGGCGCAGTTCGAGCATGGCGCGGGTGCATTTGGCAATGTCTTCGGGGGTTTTGGCGAGATGAACCATGAAAAAGAGGTGAGAAGTGAGAAGTGAGAAGTGAGAAGCTTCCGGTTTGGCGGCCTTTATGGTTTTGGGTTCGGTTTTTCAGGCCTGTAATTGATAATAAATAATCTTCAAATGACTTTTGTATAATTTACATAATTATTTGATTTTCAAGATAATAAGAACAGTTATTTTGTTTAAAATCCGTTCTCTGAAATTACAGGCCTGAAAAACCAATCCAAAGCCAATAGAGCGACCAAGCGGGATGTCTCTCACGTCTCACCTCTCACTTCTAAAAAACGTATTCCATTTTAATATTCGCTCTGTCATAAACGCCTGCTTCCAGCGGGATTTCTTTAAAACCCACTTTGAAATACAGATTGACCGCAGCGGCGGAGGTATTGGAATTGGAAAAAAGCACCACTTTGGGAACACCTTTTTCCTGCGCCACCCGTAGTATCGCGTACATCAGTTTTTCGCCGATTCCGCGTCCCCGCCAGCGTTGATCGACCGCCATTTTGGTGAGTTCCATACTGTTTTCTCCAAATGGGCGCAAGGCCACTACGCCGACAACTTCCGTTCCGATCAATGCCGCTACGATAGCGCCACCTTTGTTCAGGATATGATCTTCGGGGTTGCTGAGCACAGCAATATCGAGCGGTTCCAAAGGATAATCCACTTCGATCCAGGCCTTGTTCAATCGAAAAAAGGCTTCCTTAAAAGCCGGTTCCCAGTTTCTGATTTCAACAGATATATCTTTGTCCAGGCTGTTGGCACCTGTTTTGTCGATCATTTTCATAGCGTTCTTTTTTGTTTAAGTAGGTTTGCAAAATTAGTTTAAACTAAAATCTTTACAAATGCTTGATTATCAACACTGATAACCAATAACTAATAACGGATAACTACTTAGCAGCTGCAAAGGTCATAGTTTTGCCCGCTCAAAAACAGATGCAGTTTTTTATTTTTTAGGCATAACAGATTGTGATATGCGATTACTGGAAGAAGATTTTTTATACCACCAGGTAGCGGATCGCCTCGAAAGCATGATTGAAAACGGGGTGCTGAAATCTGGAGACAAGTTATTGTCTGTCAGAACTTTGTGTAGAGAACAAGGTGTGAGTCACAGCACGGCTTTCAAGGCCTATGCTGCCCTGGAAAGTAAAGGATTGGTAGAGGCGCGGGCAAAATCGGGATATTACGTGCGTTTTTTACCAAAACCCGCAGCGCTGCGTTTTGCCGTCGACCCCGAACCCAACCGCCAATGGTCGGTAGAAGAAATGATCTCTGAGGTGTATGAAAAAATGTCGGAAACGGGCGTGATGCAGTTTTCGTTGGCAGCGCCGGATATCAGCCTGTTGCCTTCTGCCAAACTCAACAAATGTGTGCTGGAAGCCTTGCGCCGCAGCCCGAGCAGTTGCCTCCTGTACGCCGACGCCAGTGGCAGTGAAAACCTGCGACGGCAGGTGGCACGACTGTCCTTCAACTGGGGCGGCAAACCTGGCAGTGACGAGGTGGTGATCACCAACGGCTGCATGGAGGCTTTGTCGCTATGCCTGCGGGCCGTGACCCGTCCGGGCGATACGGTAGCCATCGAATCGCCGACTTATTTTGGCATTTTTAACCTGCTCAAATCGCTGCACCTGCATGCGCTGGAAATACCTGTCGACCCGGAAACAGGAATTGATCTGGATTATCTGAAAACTGCCGTCCAAAACCGGCGCATAGCAGCCTGCCTTTTTATCCCGAATTTCAACAACCCGGTGGGATCTGTGATTCCCGATACGACGAAAAAAGAATTGGTCGAATTATTGGCCGATGCGGGAATTCCGCTGGTCGAGGATGATATTTACGGGGAGATGTATTTCGGTAAAACACGTCCGCGCAGTTGCAAAAGTTT
>JAYSZC010000694.1:0-3441 GCA_043738235.1 Lewinellaceae bacterium
GGATACGATCAGTGTCGCTGTAGGCCCATGCGGCGCATACAACTTCACCATTGTACGCACCCGCACTGCCGTGGATGACTGTGGAAATACGGCTACACATACCCGTACGATTACCATTATTGACGAACAGGCGCCTCAATTCCTCGGCATGCCGGATACGGTGAAAATTTTCACCGCCAACTACCCGCCGAACGACTCCTGTTCCGCCAATATCGGTATCAATGAATTCAGTGTGCTACAATACCTGAACGACTGCCAGCCTGACTCCGCTATAGCGGTCACAAATGATGCGCCTGAGGGTGACGACGAACTGAGTATCGCGGGTAATTACGGTGTAGGTGAATATAAAATTCACTTTACGGCTACGGATGCTTGCGGTAATGTAGGGCAAGACTCCATTTTGCTGCAAATCATTGATAACAGCATTCCGACCGTAGTTTGTAACAATGACATCATTATTTCACTCGGTTCCAACGGTTCGGCCACTATTATCCCACAGGATGTGGCGCTGGCCGGCACGACCGACAACTGTGTGATCGATACGATGTATTTGTCGCAAACAACCTTTGTTTGTAGTGAATTGGGTATCAATCCGCTGACACTGTTTGTGGTGGATAATTCGGGCAATATCAACTCCTGCACCGTAGACGTTGAGGTAACCCTCGGCGCCAGCGCAGGGTTCTCGCTGATCACTACTGCCACTCCGGAATCCTACTTCGGATCGGATGACGGTACAGTCCTTGCAACGGCAACAGGCGGTTCGGGCAACTTCTCCTACGCCTGGAGCACAGATGATACAACGACTGCCCTGGATAATCTGATGGCCGGCATATACATCATTACGGTGATAGACGAGGACAACGGTTGTATCCAGTCAGACACCGCAGTGGTGGATGAAGGCGCCAAAATCCAGCTGATTGTCGGTGAAGACACCGGCTGCCAGAATGGTGTGGCCCTGGTGCCTGTTACGGTGGAAAACTTCTTTGAGGTACATTCTTTCGCATTTACCCTGAATGCCGGCAACGGCACGGTGGGCACTATCACCGGTGTGACGAATGTCAATCCCGCTTTGACCGGATTTGTAGCGAATGTATTGCCCCTCAATAACTTAGGTGTAGTTTGGGCCGGCAACGGCGCTCCGCAGATATTCCCAGACGGAACGAAGTTGTTCGACCTGCAAATCCTGCTCAGCAACAGCGCAGCGGTAGGTTCTGTTGCCCCGGTTACGGTTGTTGGCATTCCGGTTGGTATTGAATTCAACCAGGACAGCTTCGGCATACCGGTTGTTGTGCCGATTGATGCGACAGCCGGATCGGCTACCATCAACTGTACCGCAGATGCCATCGAAATTGGCGGCGATATACAAACATGGAGATTGCCCACACAACCGGTTCCCGGCGTAACGGTTATACTTTCAGGAGATGTGAGCGATACCCAAACTACAGGTGTACCAGGCACTTATCTCTTTAGCGAGATTCCGAATAACTCGGATGTCTCGATTGCGTGCAGTAAATCAACGGCGGGTGCTGCGGGTATTTCTTCTGCCGACCTGTTGTTTATTGTCAACCATATTTTTGGAACGCAATTGCTGTCTCCATACCAGTGGGTAGCAGCCGACGTAAACGGCGACGCCAATATTTCGCTTAATGACTACCTGCGCATTCAGCGCGTGGTGTTGGCTACGGATCAGCATATTCTGGGTTCGCTTGACTGGAAATTTGTACCAAAATCGTACGTTTTCCCGAGTCCCAATCCGCTGAGTGCGCCGGTGCCGCAAAGTATCGTACACACCCCGGCAGATATGGATTTCTTAGACGATGATTTTGTCGCGGTACGGATGGGCGACGTCAATGGCAATATTACGCCGATGCTGACCAACGACAATGCGGAAGAGCGTTTCGGCGCCGAGTCTTTCCATTTCCGCCTGGACGACAACGCATTCAAAGCCGGCGAAATAGTGACGGTTCCTTTCAAAGCGGGCGATTTCAACCAACGCTTAGCCTACCAGATGACGATTGATTTTGATCCGAATGTAATGGCACTCGAAGATATTACGCCCGGTGTTTTACCGTTGACAGACGACAATTTTGGTACAAACTACCTGTCGGACGGTCACCTGACAACCCTGTGGGTAAGCCGCGAAGCAAAGACTATTGCTGATGACGAGGTGTTGTTCACACTGCGTTTCCGCGCCCTGCGCAACGGTACGATTGCAGAAATGCTGCGACCAAGTTCCGCGCTGACTGTGGCTGAAGCATACAACTTTGACGGCGAAATGATGAAAATTGATTTCGAGTTTACAGAACGCAGCACTTTGGATAACGATGCTTCTTTCACGCTGTATCAAAACCAGCCTAACCCGTTCAATTCCCTAACGACTATTGGATTCCGCCTGCCGGAAAGCAGCCGGGGAGCGTTACGGGTGTTCAATGCATCTGGTCAGTTGGTTCGTACGGTTGTCGGCAACTTTGAAAAAGGTTATAACGAATTCCGGTTCAACGAATCAGAACTCGGTGCACCCGGCGTGTATTACTATGAACTTGAAACACCCACACACAGCGATCGTAAGAAAATGATTCTGATAAAGTAGGATAAACCTCTGATCTGCGGCAGTCTGGATTGGGTTAAACGAGTACTTTTAACCCATCCAGACAGCTGCGGTACTTAACCGGTCGACATTTTGGAGACAAGAGGTAGGCACAATCATTTTTCTCTAATTGCATGATTTTTAAAACCATGAGAAATATTTTTCTAATCCTGATGCTGCTTGCGTCGTTTGCTTTTACAAGTCAAATGTCAGCGCAGGCAGTCATCCTGAAAACCGACTCAGTCTCCATCGACTGTAAGTCATCTGACACATTCCTGATCCCGGTGCGGGTGCGCAACTTCACCAATGTGGGCTCCATGCAGTTTACTGTTTCCTGGAATCCTGCCGATCTGGACTATGCCTATACCACACCACTCAACCCATTATTCACACAAGGCGCCGTAAATATCGGCTTCGACTCCACTACTTACCTGCCGACAGGGCGCATCACATTTACCTGGACCAGATTCGGTGGCTTGTCGGTGCCGGATGATACAACCTTGTTTTCATTGGCCTTCCGGCGCCTCGGCGGACCGTTTTCACCTGTGCAAATTATCAGTACGCCGGTACAGATTGAAGTGACGGACGCCAATGGCAATGAATTGATGGTGCAAACCATGAATGGCGGTGTCAGACCAATTGATACGACGCCACCTACCATTATTTGCCCCGATAATTTAACCGTGGCTGTCAGTACGCCTTCCGCAGTCAACGATATTGCGCCGCTTTCAGCGATCGACAATTGCAGTGTGCCGACTGTAGGCTGGTCGTCCGTCGGAGCGACCGTAGCCAATGCGCCCAACGACCCGGATGCCAGCGGTACCATTTTTAACTTTGGTACAACTACTGTGGTG
>JAYSZC010000695.1:0-8954 GCA_043738235.1 Lewinellaceae bacterium
TAACAACAGTACAAATTTTTATTTCGTTTTCGCTACCAGAAACTTTCCAGGTTTTAAAACCTGGAAAGTTTAGCACGATAAGAAAATAAAATTTGGTTCTTTTTTCAGTCCGATCCTTTTGACACAACCCCCACCTCAAACCATCAAACTTTTCAAACCATCAAACTTTTCAAACCATCCAACTTTCAAACCATCCAACCTTCCACATTACGAAGCGGCCATTTTTCCCGAAAACGCACTTTGCGCATTCTCCCATTCGTACAGCCCTTCGATGGAGAGATAGCGCTCGCCGGTATCGTAGTTGAATCCGAGAATCCGGGCGCCGGCGGGAATATCGGGCAGTTTTTGTGCAATGGCAGCCAATGTGGCGCCGGAAGAAATACCGCCGAAGATGCCTTCTTTCAGAGCCGCTTTTCTGGCATATTCAAATGCATCGTCTTTCGATACCTGAATGACGCCGTCCAGCACGGCGGTGTGCAGGTTCTTGGGCACAAATCCGGCGCCGATGCCCTGGATCGGGTGGGGGCCGGGACTACCGCCTGAAATGACCGGGCTTAACACCGGCTCGACCGCAAAAACTTTCAGTTGTGGAAAGTGGCTTTTCAGGATTTCTCCTACCGCGGTGATATGCCCGCCGGTGCCGACGCCCGTGATGATGTAATCCAATCCGTCCGGGAAATCCTCCAGTATTTCCTGCGCGGTGGTTGTTTTGTGAATGGCGATATTCGCCTCATTTTCAAACTGTTGCGGCATCCAGGCGTTTGGAATCTCGTCGAGCAGTTGCCCAGCGCGTTCGATAGCGCCTTTCATACCTTTTTCGCGGGGCGTCAGGTCAAATTGAGCGCCGTAGGCGGCCATCAGGCGGCGGCGTTCCACACTCATGCTTTCGGGCATGACGAGAATCAGCGGGTATCCTTTGACTGCGGCAACCATCGCCAGACCGATACCGGTGTTGCCGCTCGTCGGCTCTACAATAACGCTGCCGGATCGGAGTTCGCCCCTTTTTTCGGCGTCTTCAATCATCGCCAGGGCAATGCGGTCTTTGATGCTGCCACCCGGGTTGGCGCGTTCGAGTTTGAGCCATACTTCATGGCTGTCGCCAAACAAGTGGTTGATGCGTACATGCGGCGTATGTCCAATCGTTTCCAGAATGTTGTTCGCTTTCATTTATACAGAAGTGAGAGGTGAGAAGTGAGAGGTGAGAGGTGAGAAGTGAGAGGTTTTAAATGACAAAATTAACGGGTTCTTCGAAAGGTTTGGTACGTACTTTTACCTGCGACTGATGCAATACAATAGAAAAAGGCGGTACACTTTCCGTCAGCCAGCTGTTTCCGCCGATCACCGAGTCGTGCCCGACGACCGTACGCCCGCCCAGAATCGTGCTGTTGGCGTACAAGATACAGTTATCTTCAATCGTTGGATGGCGTTTTACATTGGCCAGCGACTTGTCCACCTGCAAAGCCCCTAGTGTGACACCCTGGTAAATTTTTACGTCGTTGCCGATGACCGCCGTTGCGCCGATGACCACGCCGGTACCGTGGTCAATAAAAAAAGAGCGCCCGATGGTAGCCGCCGGATGAATATCGATGCCGGTTTTACCGTGAATATATTCCGAAAAAACGCGCGGCAGCAACGGCGCTCCGAGTTGGTGCAGCAAATGCGCAATGCGGTAGTGTGCAATCGCATAAAAACCCGGATACGTGGCAATCACTTCCTCAATACAGGTGGCGGCAGGATCGAATTGCATAATTGCTTCCGCGTCTTCCATCAGGCGCTCGTACACCTCCGGCATACCGTTGAAAAATGCATCGGTAATGGTAGACATGGACTTGTCCTGATCTTTCAAAAGCGGATGCAGCAACTGCATCAACTCGTGGCGCAGCAGCTCGTATTCCACCCGGGCAGGCCTTGTTTCTTCCCCGATCATGGGAAATAAAAACAAAAACAGCTCGTCGGCCAGGCGCTGCGCTTCCACTTTGGGTGGAATCCTGTTGGTGGAAATATTTCGCTGGTTGTCGAGTTTTTCAAAAAAAGATTCCAGATCGGATTTCATATTTTGGCAGGTAAGGTGGTCGTCAACAATAGTAAAGTTCAGGTTGAACGTCCGTTTTGAAAAATCAGGCTAAAAAACAAAGCACCCTTTCGCGGTATCAGCCGGAAAAGGGTGCTTCAATCGGGTAATTATCGAACAAAATACTACTCAATAAACCCAAAATCGGCGATCATCCCTTTCCTTCCGGTGGAACAACAGCAACAACAGGCGTTTTGATTTTGAGCAATTGAAAATTTCATATTCAAAGTGGTGCGACAAACATATTGTCAAAAACAACAAGTACCAAGCCATGTTTGCATTTTTTTGTTTTTTTATTTGAAATAATCGTTGCAGGCCTATTGAAGCCCCTACTTTTGCGGCTTAAATGGCACACGGATTAACAGGAATGAGGGATGAGGGATGAGGAATGAATTAGCATCCGTTTGAGTGGTCAATTCATTCCTCATCCCTCATTCCTCATCCCTGTTAATCCGTGTGCCCTTCATCCAAGAAAATATGATCCAACAAGCATTCCTCGCAGATGGTATCCGCATGCCCATCGGAAGTTTTGGCGGCGCCCTTTCGGCCATTCGGACCGACGACCTCGCTGCCCATGTCATCCAAAAACTTATAGAACGCCACCCGCAGCTCGACCCTTCGGCGATTGCCGATGTTTACTTCGGTTGCGCCAACCAGGCCGGTGAGGATAACCGCAACGTCGCCCGCATGGCTTTGCTGCTGGCTGGTCTGCCCCACACCGTACCCGGAGAAACCGTCAACCGGCTTTGCGCCAGCGGAATGGCCGCTGTGATACATGCCAAACGCGCTATCAACGTCGGCGACGGCGACTTGCTGCTGGCCGGCGGCGTGGAACACATGACCCGCGCGCCCTACGTGATGAGCAAATCGGCCAAACCTTTCGGTACGGATGCGCAACTGTACGACAGCAGTTTTGGCTGGCGCTTTGTCAACCCCAAAATGCAGGACATGTACGGAACCGATGCAATGGGTGTAACAGCGGAGAACCTGGCCGAAATGTATAAAATTAGCCGGGAAGATCAGGATCAGTTTGCACTCCGCAGCCAGCAGAAAGCCGCCCGCGCCCGTGAGGAAGGCCGCCTGGCAGCCGAAATTACCCCGGTATCGCTCGCCAAAGGCAAGGGCGAAACGATCCTTTTCCAATCGGATGAATTTATCAAGCCCGACACTACCCTCGAAGTACTGGGCAAATTGAGAACGGCGTTTAAAAAAGACGGCACCGTCACTGCGGGCAACGCTTCAGGCCTCAATGACGGCGCAGCCGCCCTGCTAATCGCTTCCGAAAAAGGTTTACAAACACATGGATTGACACCTCTGGCGCGCATCGTCAGCTCCGCCGTCAGCGGCGTGGAACCGCGCATCATGGGGATCGGGCCGGTGAGCGCCTCGCAACAGGCCCTGCAAAAAGCCGGACTTTCTATCGACGACCTGGATGTCATCGAGCTCAACGAGGCATTTGCCGCTCAAGTGCTGGCCTGTACCCGGCAATTAGGCATTTCCGACGACGACGAGCGGCTCAATCCCAACGGCGGCGCCATTGCCCTGGGCCACCCGCTGGGCATGTCGGGCGCACGGATTATCCTGGCTGCTGCACGCGAATTGCAGCGCAAGGGTGGGCGATATGCCCTTTGCACGATGTGTATCGGGGTCGGACAAGGGTATGCGGTGATACTGGAGAAGTCCTAAGTCGTTAGTGCGAAGTGCGAAGTGCGTAGAGTACACTGTTTCAAGTTTTGGAAGCCCAAGTATGAAACGGCGTACTCTACGCACTTCGGACTGATGACTTCGCACTTCGCACTTTAACGGACTTCGGACTCGCTAAGCGACTTCCCCGCCGCACGAAGACCCCGCTCCCGCCGTACAACCGAAACAGTGTTGATTCAGCACGATATTGCGGGCGGACAGCAGATCGTAATCGAACGTGCTGATATGATTCGATTCCCTCGTGCTGACTTTCAGGTCGAGCATTTGATTGAAGTCGCAATCGTACAAATAGCCGTCCCAGCTCACGGAAATGGTGTTGCGGCACATCACGCTGCCGACCGTGGAGGGGTTGAATGCGTTTACCAATTGCGTCATGTATTCTTCGTAATTATCCGATTCGAGCAGGTATTCCAGGAATCGGCTGATCGGCATATTGGTGATGGCAAACAGGCGGTTGAATTCGATGTCGTACTTGCGCTTGAGTTGGCTTTTAAATTCCCTTTCCAGTCCGGACTGTGATCCCGGCAAAAAAGCCCCGGTAGGATTGTACACCAGGTCGAGCATCAGCCCCGTGCCTTCCTTGCCGTAACCGACGGCATTCAGCCGGCGCAAAGCCTCAATGCTGTCTTCAAATACGCCGTCGCCCCGTTGCGCATCCGTGCGGGTTTTGCTGAAATAAGGCAGGGAGGATACAATCTGCACCTGGTGTTCTGCAAACCACTCCGGCAGTGAGTGGTATTTCGGGTTAGACCGGATGATGGTCAGGTTGCAGCGGTCGATCACCGTTTTACCCAATTTCCGGCATTCTTCCACAAACCATTTAAAATGGGCATTCATTTCCGGCGCACCGCCAGTGATGTCAACGGTTTGGATATCGTATTTTGACAGAATATCGAGGCATATTTCGAGGGTTTCGCGGCCCATGTTCTCCACTTTTTTATCGGGACCTGCATCCACATGGCAGTGGGAGCAGGTCTGGTTGCAGAGTTTGCCGATATTGACCTGAAAAATGTCGATACTCGAAGGCAGCAGCGGTGCGTGGCCCGCTTCGGCAGCTTTGGAGGCAAAAGATGGAAATTTAATATCCACCCTTTCTTTGCCGTTCAGAACCTGTAATTGAAAAAAAGTATCGGCGAGCGCGTCGCCGCGAGATGCAAGTGATTTTGTTCTTTGATGTATTGACATCTTACATGGTCATTTTTTTTGCGTGTTTCATCATCTGGGTAGAGTAGACCAGGGTAATACCGGCTTTCATCGTGGCGGCTACGTGTACCGCTTCCATCATTTGTTCTTCATCGGCGCCGGCTTTCAGACAAGTCGAAGTGTAAGCGTCGATACAGTAAGGGCATTGCATGGCGTGGGAAACGGCTAGTGCAATCAGCGCTTTTTCACGTTCGGTCAGCGCGCCTTCCTTCATCACTTCGCCATAGTAATCGAAAAATTTTTTGCCCATTGGCCCCTGCCACTCCGAACTGGCGCCAAAATTAGCAAGATCGGCAGGTTCAAAATATGTTTTTTCTTTGCTCATGTTGTGTAAGTTCTAGCATGTGGAATGGAAAACGCTGCGAAATAACCTTACGAGTATTCCAGCTTTCCGGTTTTTTTAAAATAAAGCAGTGCAAACATAAGAATTGCCACGGGTTCAAAAATTTATGCGATTTGGAATTGTTGGTCAATTGTCGGCGGCCTACCGTTTGGGCACCATCTCGTTGGATGCATTTTAAATGGTCGTTGCGGTATATTGACGGGGTGACTCGAAGTCACCCCGTCAATATACATCGCGCGATGCCAAGAAGTATATTTAACTTTCTCATCCAACTTTGCCGAATAATCTTGCAAAACAGAAATATTTGTGCCGCTATACTTTACTTCACAGGTTTTATACCGCAGCCAATGTAACATGCGTTGAATGCAATGTTTTGGGCCGTTTTACTTAAATCCACTTGTAAATAAGTAGGTGTGCAAAATTAGTTAGTTCTAAATCTTCTGTAACTCCTTGATTTACATTGCTTTTTGCCTTTTGCAATTTTGCCCTTTTACTTACTGACCGATCCTGATTTTCAAACAATAATCGCACATGAAAAAAAAATTCCTTACCGCCGGTTTGCTTTGTTGTTCCTTATGGGTTTTTGCACAAAATATTAATCCGCAAGTATTTGATTTACAAGATCATACAGGTTTGTTAAGCCTGTTGTTCGATTCAAAGTTATTTGATCCCAGTGGCGAAGTGCTCTGGAAGCCGCTTAATTTTTCAGATGCTTTGTCGGCCAATTATTCCGACGACGGCTACCTGCACACCCACCTCGACACGCTGCTCTATTTTACAACGTATGGTATCAGCCAGGCAGTGGCCGTTTTTTCCACCCTGCATTATGAAAAAGGAGAATTGAGCGACTGCCATGCCTGCGGCGTGCAGATCAGCGTCGCAATTTTTGATGAAGCGCAGGGCGGCAAGTGGAGCCTCGGCCGTTTTGCCAAACATTTCACCACCTTAGGCAGCGGCGGCGAAAACGGTACGATCAGCCTGACACAGTTCGGTTCCAACCAGTGGTGCCTGACCCTTGCCATGAGCTGGATCGGGCAGGGCGTGTTCAGCGAATATGCCAGTTTTTACATCCTGGATAATATGGAAAAAGTTTTCAACTACGTGGTACACGAAGACAACAGCGGCGCTTTGGGCGCTGCCACGGAGGAATCCTATTCGTACGATAAATCCATCCATTTTATCACCCATGAAGAAACCGAATCCGGTTGGTGGGATTTTGAAATCGTAACGCGTGGTACACAACCCGGCATTGGCGACGATGTAAAATCGGTGCCCGCCAACGGCGTGGAACGTTATCACTTCAATTGGGAAACGGATTATTACATGCGGGTGTGCCAGTAAGGCAACTTAAATCAAAAGGCAAGGGGCGAAACTCAAAAGGCAAGGAACCAACGCATCATCTGAATTAATGCTTAAAATTGCCTTTGCCCTTTGAGTTTTGCCCTTTGATTTTTGTCCTTTGCCTTTTCACAATACATTCTCCATCGTATTGTCCCCTTCTCTCAAAAACGGCTGATCCCGCATTCGTTTGCCCATAGCCTTGTAAAACGCATTGGCCACTGCACCGCTCAAAGGCGGCAGCGCAGGTTCGCCAAGCCCTGTCGGGTCAATGCCGTTGTCTACAAAATGCACGTCCACTTCCGGGATTTCGTTGATACGAATGAGCCGGTACGTGTTGAAGTTTTTTTGCTGGGTTTCGCCGTCTTTAAACGTCAGTTGCCCGTACATGGCGTGGCCCAGACCATCCACGACACTGCCCACCACCTGGTTGAGCGCACCGCTCAGGTTGACGACAATGCCGCAATCCACCGCGCAATACACTTTTTGCAGGGTGAATTTGCCTCTGCGTTTTACTACCTCGGCCACTTGCGCTACATAAGTCAAGTGTGAATAATACACGCTAAAACCCAGAGAAATGCCCTTTTTCCGTTTTTTAAACCACCCTGATTTTTCCGCTGCCAGTTCAATTGTTTTGATAAAACGTTCGGCATCGTAGGTCGGTTTGCCTTCCGCATTGAGCGGCGCTTTGGCCTGCCGGAACAAGTCCAGCCGCATGGTCACAGGGTCTTTTCCGGCTGCCTCGGCTACTTCATCGAGGAAGGATTGTTCGGCGCCCGCCAGGAAATTGGTGATCGGCGCCCGCCAGGGACCGGTCGTGATGGGCGATTTATGGTCGACCGATTCGATGAGGACATTCGGAATAGCGCCTGCCGGGAAATTGTTTTCGCGTACCGGATTGCCGGCATTGATGCCCACACCGCGCAGTTCGTAGGCTGTGATATTGCCCGCTTTGTCCAAAGCCGCGCGGAAGCGGTACCGTGCCGCCGGGCGATAAATGCCGCCGGTCATATCGTCTTCCCGCGTCCATATTACTTTCACGGGCGCTTTGATGATGCTCGACAGTTCGGCGGTTTCCACCGCGTAGTCGGGGCGCAGGCGGCGACCGAATCCGCCGCCGATGCGCATCATTTCCAGGGAAATATTTTCAGTGGGAATACCCAGCAGTTTTGACACCTGGTCGCGGGCGGCCTGCGGCGTTTGCACCGGGCCGACGAGTTCCACCTTATCAGCGCGCACGTCGGCAAAGAAGTTCATCGGCTCCATCGGCGAGTGGGAGAGGAAGGGGCATTGGTATTCGGCCTCGACGATTTTATCTGCTGTGGCAAATGCTGCTGCCGTATCGCCGTCTTTGCGTTTCACCTGCGCCTCGCCGGATTTCATCAGTTCTTTAAAAATGCGGTCGTGGTCGGCGCTGCTTTCCAGTTCCGCCTCTTTTTCGTATTCCACTTTGAGCGCCTCGCGGGCTTTCATCACTTCCCAGGTTGATTTGCCAACGACGGCGACATTGTTTTTAAACGAAACAACATCCACAATGCCGGGCATTGCTTTGGCGGCTGATCCGTCGACGGATTTGAGTTTCAGGCCGAATGCGGGCGGATGCTGGATCATGGCGAACAGCATGCCCTCGCGGTAAAAATCCATGCCGAAGATGGGTTTTCCGGTCAGAATGTCGTGGTTGTCAACCCCTTTGACGAAGGTGCCGATGATTTTGAAATCCTTGCGGTCTTTGAGCGGCACGTCCTTCGGCGGAGTGAGTTTGGCGGCATCGGCAGCCAGTTCGCCATAAGTTGCCTGTTTACCGCTCGGGTGTCGCACCAGGCCTTTGTCGGTCGTGCAGGTACCGGCATCTACGCCCCAGCGTTGGGCGGCGGTTTCGATGAGCATCTGACGGGCCGTGGCGCCGGCCTGGCGCAGGCGTTTCCAGGAGTGCGGCGTCGATTGGCTGCCACCTGCCACCTGCCGTTCAAATTTGACGGTATCCAAAGGCGCCTGTACCACTTTTACTTTGGTCCAGTCGAAGTCCAATTCTTCAGCGACCGTCATCGGAAACGAGGTTTTAATACCTTGTCCGACCTCCGGGTTGGGCGAAAAAATGGTCGCCGTGCCATCGCTGTTGATAGAAAGATAGGCGTTGAAATCGAAGCTGCCTTCGAGCGCTGCATTGGCAACGCCTGCTTTGAATTTTCCGGAAGCGAGCAGGTCGAAACCCAGGAAAAGTCCGCCGCCGATCAGGGCTGAATTTTTCAGAAAATCGCGTCGGCTATATTGCGAAGAGGATTGCATAGTGTACCT
>JAYSZC010000696.1:0-1411 GCA_043738235.1 Lewinellaceae bacterium
AAAATCAGGTCAACTCTAAAGCGGAAAAATCCGCGTTCATCCGCCCAATCCGTGTAATCCGCGTTGTCCCCATTGACTCTACGAGGGAAAAAATCCGTGTCCCATCCGTCAAATCCGTGTTCTTTTACGCTACGTCGGGAAAAAATCGAATCCCATTCGCTAATCCTAATCCATGTGCAAATCAATATCCACCTGCTCGTGCCAGGGCAGTCCGTCGAGGTTCAGGCGTTCCATAAACGGATCAGGGTTCAGTTCTTCCACATTGAACACCCCTTTGCCCGCCCATTTGCCTTCCAGCACCATGCGGGCGCCGATCATGGCGGGTACGCCGGTGGTATAACTCACCGCCTGAGTGCCGGTTTCTTTGTAAGCATCCTGGTGGCTGCAGTTGTTCCACACATAATAGGTTCGTTCTTTGCCGTCTTTCACACCTTTGATACGGCAACCGATGCTGGTAAAACCGGTGTAATTTTCACCCAGTTCTTCGGGTGCAGGCAGCACGGCTTTCAGGAATTCGAGCGGCACAATATCAATTCCTTTAAATTTAACAGGTTCGATACCGGCCATGCCGATGTTTTGAATCACGCGCAAATGGGTCAGGTATTCCTGTCCAAACGTCATCCAGAAACGGGCGCGGCGCAGGGTCGGGAAGTTTTTGACCAGGCTTTCCAGTTCTTCGTGGTAAATGAGGTAAGAGCGTTTCGGGCCGATTTCCGGGTAGTCAATGTCTTTCCAGATTTCGTGCGGTTCGGTTTCTATCCACTGACCGTTTTCCCAGTATTTGCCGCGCTGTGTGACTTCCCGGATATTGATTTCCGGGTTAAAATTGGTGGCAAATGCTTTGCCGTGGTTGCCGGCATTGGCATCAATAATATCTAATTCATGGATTTCATCGAAATAGTGTTTAGCGGCATAAGCGGTAAACACGCTGGTCACGCCGGGATCGAAGCCGCAGCCGAGCAGGGCCATGATGCCTTTTTCCTTAAACCGCTCCTGGTAAGCCCACTGCCAGGAATATTCGAATTTAGCCACGTCTTTCGGTTCGTAGTTGGCCGTATCCATATAATTCACACCCGTTTCGAGGCAGGCATCCATGATCGGCAGGTCCTGGTAAGGCAAGGCAACATTGACCACCAGATCGGGTTGGAACTGACGGATCAGCGCCACTGTTTCAGGCACCTGATCGGCGTCGACCCGGGCGGTTTCTATTTTTTTGCCGCCATAAGCCGCATGAATGGCATCCGCTATCGCATCGCACTTGGATTTCGTGCGGGAAGCGAGCATAATATCGCCGAACACATCGCGGTGTTGGGCACATTTGTAAGCGACTACGCGGCCAACGCCGCCTGCGCCGATAATGAGTACTTTTGACATGGGTTGTATGTTGAGGGATGAGGAATGAGGATTGAGG
>JAYSZC010000697.1:0-3434 GCA_043738235.1 Lewinellaceae bacterium
TGAAAAGTGAGAGGTGAGAAACAGTAGCATGGCCTTCAGGCTGTGCTACCGTTTTATTTAAACAAATACGACCACACCCACCGGATTTTCTCCCAGTTCCAGCGCCAGTCCCAGCCGTCCCAGGGGCCGGGCAACTGACTATATAAAAAAGACATTTTTACCCCGTAGTACATCAAAAACAAGGCGAGTGCCAGCACAGGTATTTTTACCCAACGCCGCGCACGCAGCACACTTTCATAAAATCCTGCCATCGGCAAAGCCAGCAGGGCATAGAACTCCACATAGCAGCGGTGCCCGAATGCGCCGCCGAACCACCAGGCCCACCAACTGGCAAAAGTATACGTGGCTAATGCGAAAATAAGTGTCATTGCGGGCGCGTGGTGCTGTTTTTGCTTCCAACCGATACCAATGCCGATGAGTGCAAACAACACGATAGGGGAGTAGAGCAGCAGCCCGTTCTGCACGTCGAACAGTACGTCCGCGATTTTGGGTTTATTCCAGTAAATAAAATCCTCGCCTTCGTAGGAATAGCGCAGCCACGAGCCGGTCATTTCATGCCAGTACAGCATTTGCGGGATAAAAAACAGAAAAGCCACGGCGGCAGCGCCGAGTAGTTTGGCCCGGGCGCCCCACAACGCCGCAACGCGTTCCTTGAGGGCATTCCAGGAATATACATCGAATAACAACACAAAAAGCGCCAGCATCGCGTTGGTTGGCCGGATGAGCGTAATCCAGCCGAGCGCCCCGCCCATCAGCAGCGCATTTTTCCAGGACATGCGTTCCAAAAAACGCGGCGTCAACCAGGCCACAAAAGCAAACAGGCAAAACGAAAAACTATGTGAAATAGACATTTCACGGGTCACATAATGGAACAGGTTGGTACCGAGCAGGATGGAAAAAATCGTCAGTGCAGTTACCCGTTCGGAATACGAACGCAGCAGCGTTCGTCGCAAAAAATACAGCCCTACAAACCCGAAAAAGAACCCGCACCAAGCGATGGCCCGGAGGTAGTGCCGGTTGAAATAGTCGTTGGGGTCTTCGCCTTTCCAGGCCGTCCAGGCATGAGCCGCCGCAAAAAAAGGCAGGCAAAAATACGAAACGCCGCAGGTGTATTTGATGACTACTTCGCCTTGTTCGTTTTTACGGGCATTCATGCTGCCTTCCGGCACTTTGTGGAAGTCTTTGATGATAAATGCCGCCGGCAGGTACATGTAGTAACCTTCCGCGTCCGACCAGATGACGCTGCGCAGGTTGGGCCGGATGCGGTTGTTCATCACCGGCAACAGGAGCAGGAAAACGACCAGGAGGTAATAATGGCGGAAAAAACGCAAAATGGGCTGCACGAGCGAGGGAATTTAAATTCAGGGTAAAGGTAGATGACCGGGGCCAAAAAGAAGAAGGGGCTGCTTTTCGCAATCCCCCTACCTAACCCCAGGGCTGTTAAGTGCTACTTGTATATTGGATATTGAACATTGAAAATTGGTCATTTTTTAATTAAAAATTCAAAAAATGACCAATTTTCAATGACTAATTTTCAATGTTCAATGCAAAAAGAACTGAACTTAACAACCCCCCTACCTAACCCTCACCGCCTTTCCCTTCCGCGCGCTCTGCTTTGCCGCCTCCAGTATCTCCATCACCACCATATTGTTTTCAAGAGAAGACAGGTCGTATGCCGGAAGCGTGATTTCCATGCGTACCAAGGCGACAAAAAGCGCGAACGGGTCGTTATAAGGCGCTTTTCGCTCTTCCAAAGTTTCTTTTCGTTCCGTTTTATCCTTTTCCAGTCGTATCCGCATTTCCGAGCGGTTATCGCTGAAAATGTGCCCTGTGACGCCGTACACTTCCATGTCTTTCCGGTTGAAAGGCCAGTTCCAGGAGGCCTGGATAATCCCCTGCATTTTGGGGTATTGCAGCAGGATCGTGGCTTCGTCGTCGACTTTCGGATAAATGTCCGGCTTAATTTGTTGCGTGAGCGCCAGGACGGAAACCGGTTTGGCGCCTTTGGTCAGCCAGGTAATGAGATTAGCGCCGTAGCATCCGAAGTCCGTAACAGCGCCGCCGCCGTTTTGAACGGGATCGGTCAGCCAATCCAGAAATTCCTTGTTCACGCCGATTTCTTTGGGGCCTTGATGCCCGTCGTGTATGACCACTTTTCTCAAATCACCTATGGCGCGGTCCGTATGTACCATTTCGAACGTTTTATGGTTCGTGGCGTACCAGGTCGTTTCATAGTTGGTTAATAAGAGAATCTTGTGTTTGTCAGCCAGTTTTTTCATTTTTCTGGCGTGTTTCAGGCTGACGGCCAATGGTTTTTCTACCATGACATGAATACCTAGGGGCGCGCAGGTTTCCACCACCTCCAGGTGTTCGTAGATCGTTCCGAACGCAGCGACGGCTTCCGGCTTTGTTTTCGCGATCATGTCCGTCATCGTATTAAAAACAATATCCATGCTGTAGCCATGCTGCGTGGCGTACCGTTGAGCCAGGTCTTTATTGGTTTCTACAATGCCGACGACTTGAACATCGCCCTGGTCGGGCCGGCCCAATAACCAGTGCACATGCGTGTGCGTAAGTCCCACAATGCCTATTTTAAGGGGCGGTTTAGTCTGTGCCGGGAGTGCGGCGGACATTAAAACACACAAAAAAAGCCCGACTCAAACGAGCCGGGCTTTAACGTGCGGGAAGGGGGAGTCGAACCCCCACACCCGTAAGGGCGTACGCCCCTGAAACGTATGCGTCTACCAATTCCGCCATTCCCGCGCTGCAATAGATGTTTCAAAAGCGGATGCAAAAGTACAACCGTTTTTATCTTGTGCAAGTGCTTTTGAAAAAATATTTAAGTACCGGCCGGTACATACCTTTGCCGCATGAAATTGCTCCTCATACAAACGGCTTTCATCGGCGACGTGATTTTAGCCACACCGCTGATCGAACAATTGCGGCGGACTTTTCCCGATGCAACGATTGACTTTGCGCTGCGCAAGGGCAACGAATCTTTGTTGTTGGGGCATCCGCACCTGAGGAAGGTTTTTATCTGGCACAAAAAAGAGGAAAAGTACCGCGGATTGTGGCGGATGCTGCGCGATATCCGCCGGGAACGCTACGACTGGGCGATCAATTGCCAGCGATTTGCCGCTTCGGGTGTGCTCACGGTGTTATCCGGTGCAAAACACACAGTTGGCTTTGACAAAAATCCGCTGTCCCCGTTCTTTTCCCGACGGGCGCCCCATCGATTCGGTACTGCAATGCAGCCACTGCATGAAGTGGAACGCAACCTCTCCCTGATCACACACCTCATGCCCCAAACAACAAACACTAAACTCCAAACACCAAAACTGTATCCCAGCGAGGCAGATTACGCCAAAGCCGCCCAACTCAGTGCCGGTTCCGATCAGTATGTGTGTATCGCGCCCACCTCCATCTGGTTTACC
>JAYSZC010000698.1:0-3432 GCA_043738235.1 Lewinellaceae bacterium
GGATGGCGCCTTTTAAGGCGCTTGGAGGTATTTACGGGCATAAATGCCCTTGTCCCGACGGCGTGAACGCCGTGCTACCTCTTACAAAGCCCCGGCTTCAGCCAACCGTCGAATATAACCTGTTTCTTTAATGCGCCGCAGCGCTTCGACTTTATGTTGTTCTGCTTCTTCCGGTTGACCTTCTGCTGTACGGAGGTGCGACATTTCGATGTGATAATCAACTATATACAATCCCATACTGCCGCTCTCAGCGATTTCGAAGGCTTCCTGGAGGTCAACATGGGCTTCAGGGAAATGAGAGCATTGGCGGTGCCAAGCGGCACGGGCGAGAAGACCTTTTGGCAAATGGTGCATCGTTGCTGCTTTTCGTAAACCTTCTATTGATTGACTGAGATAACGTGTTGAATGCACGTTTCATACGTACCGCGTCAATATCTCGTATTCCTTCCGTCAAGCCCCGAATATCCGGCGCCGCTGCAAGCGCATCTAGCGCTTCTACTGGTGCTGGTCGATCAAACAACCCTAACAAATGGAGCAGCATTAATTCGGGACCAAGCGCAGCGCCCGGATTTTGTTGCGTAAACCATTCGACATACGCTTTCATAACCCGGGCGGGCCTGTCTACCGTCCCGTTCGTCGTCCGTCATGTGCGGAATCCGGTCGCGTTGCCGGACATCTCCGTCCAGCAAATCAACAAGATAATTTCCTAAAAGGCGCAAAGCAAGTGCATGACCCTGGTATTCTCTTACAGCCGCATGAAGGTCATTTTTACTTCCTTTTACGCCTATACTTCTGAGCAGGATTGCTCCTGAATGCTTGTCCAGGTTTTTGAGGTTTTTACGGCGATGCCGGGTTGCCTCCACACCTTCCAGTTCTTTTACGGCAATTCGTGTAGTCAGGATACAAAGTCCGGGTTGCTCGAAAGCCAGTTCCTTGAGCAGGGCTTTGAGTTCGGGATCTTTGAGTTCGCCTTCCATCGGACCCGGCGGATATTGCAGCGGTTCTATACCATCGAGAACAAGCAGGCAGCGGTGGCGGCGCAGGGCATGGGCAAGTGCGCGGCCGCGCTCACGTGGGTCGGTAGGTAATTCTTTTTCTTGCAAAAAATCCATCGTCCGTTGAAAAAACAGGTCGGAAGAACTTTGTTTTCTATCGTCGGTGCCCTGACTGTAAAACGACCAGGCATAAATCACTTCCGGGCTATTGGCTCCATTATGCGGCAGTCGGCGGTCGAGCCAGGCCCGGACGACTGTAGTTTTCCCTGTGCCTTCCGGCGCTATGAATTGGACAATATCTTTGTAGCAACCCAATGCCCCAAGCAACCACCCGGCCCAGCGGGCCGGTATCTCGCACCCTACAATTTTAATCAAAACACGTTTTTAACATGGCAAACACATATACCCAACTCTACACCCACCTGGTTTTTGCGGTCAAATTCCGGCAATCACTCATCCTTGATTCATTTCGGGAAGAAACAGAGCGCTATATGACCGGCTTTTTGCAAAACAAGAAATACAAGTTATTGGCGATTTACCTGATGCCGGACCATGCTCATATTTTAGTCGGTCAAAACCCCGCGCTTGCACTTTCTGATACTGTTCAGATTTTAAAAACCGAAACAACAAATTTTATTCGGGAGAAAAAATTCACACCATTTCGGTTTCAATGGCCGGAAGGGTTTGGAGCATTTTCACACGCACGCAGTGAGTTAGATCGGGTGATTCGTTATATTTTAAACCAACCCGAACACCACCAGAAAAAATCATTCAAAACCGAATACCTCGCTATGCTGCGCCGATACGAAATCGAATTTAAAGAGGAATATTTATTTGAATTTTTTGAGTAGGAGATACCGGCCCCGCGTGTCGCGGGGCCGGATGTAACGCTTGGCAATAGAGGCTACAAAGATACCGACCCAATGGGCCGGATATAATGCCTGGGCCAATAATATCTACAAAGATATTGGCCCGATGGGCCAACGCGAAAACCTAAAGTAAAGGCATTTTTCCAAACCTTATGTCACAAAGTAAGGGCAAATTTCAAAGCAACTTGTCACAGAATAAGGGCAACTGCGCCTTTAAACCTCACATGTCAGGCTCCAGCCACGACTTGTAATACTTCCCGTCATCCACAGCCATAGCCGCTTTGGTGAGGCTTAAAGGCGCAAACGTATCGATCATCACTGCGAGTTCTTCCGTGACGGTTTGGCCGATGCTGCGCTCGTACGCGCCGGGCGCCGGACCGTGTGGAATGCCCGCCGGGTGCAGGGTGATATGCCCCTGTTCGATGTTGTTGCGGCTCATAAAGTCGCCCGCCACGTAATACAACATCTCGTCGGAATCGATATTGGAGTGGTTGTAGGGCGCGGGAATCGCCTTCGGATGGTAGTCGTACATCCGCGGGCAAAAAGAGCAGATCACAAAGGCTTTCGTTTCAAAATTCTGGTGTACCGGCGGCGGCTGGTGTATGCGCCCCGTGATCGGTTCAAAATGGTGAATGGAAAAGCCGTAGGGGAAATTGTAGCCATCCCAGCCCACCACGTCGAACGGGTGCGTCGGGTACAGAAGATGGTGCAATTGCCCCTGCTTTTTCACCTTGATAACAAAATCGCCGCGCTCGTCGTAGGTTTCCAGTGCTGTCGGGAGTTTATAATCGCGCTCGCAAAATGGCGAATGTTCCAGCAATTGACCGAACCAGTTGCGGTAGCGCTTTGGCGTATAAATCGGGTGAAAGGATTCAGCATACAGGATCCGGTTATCCGCCGTATCAAAATCAATCTGGTAAATCATGCCGCGCGGAATAATCAGGTAATCGCCGTATTCAAAGTCGATATTCCCGAGAAAAGTGCGCAGTTTGCCCGATCCTCTGTGGATAAACAGCATTTCATCGGCATCGGCATTTTTGTAAAAATAACTGCGCAACGACTGCCGGGGCGCCGCCAAGCCGATATGAATGTCTTTATTGACTAACAAGGTGGTGCGGCTTTCCAGGAAATCATCTTTCGGCGCCACCTGAAAACCCTGCAACAGCCGGGCAGTTATGTTGTGTTCTACGGCGATTTCCGGGCGCACATTTTCTGTTTTCAATATCTCGCGCACCATCGTCGGACGGTTTATTTCATACAGCAGCGACGACATGCCGTCGAAGCCGATGGTCCCGAACAACTGTTCGTAATAAAGCCCCTTTCCGTCGGGTTTTTCAAAAATGGTGTGCCGGGTGCGGGGTATTTTTCCTAATTTGTGATAAATGGGCATGGTGGTGAGGACTTTATCCGGTTCAAATATTTCAGGCTCAAAACTACTTATCATGAGTCTAAATGAATCAAAAACGCAATGAAATAGTTCAATCTGTTCCCCGGGCAAACGCATCAAAATTATTGATTCCTGCTAGATTTTTTATCCGTAATGCTAAACAAATGTGTCATGCAGAGGC
>JAYSZC010000699.1:0-3430 GCA_043738235.1 Lewinellaceae bacterium
GGGATATTGGCTGAAATCATCTACCATTTGATGCCATTGGGGATTCAGATGATGATAGAGGATGAGGCGCGGTACTTCGTCCGGGTCCACAGCACAACGTTTGAAGGGTCTCTGAAATAAAGTACCCAAGCGGTTTTGTTGTAAATTAAAGGCCATAGCGTAGGATTGGAACAGACGCTGGAATTGGTGGGCCACAAGTGCATGGGGTGTTGAATAACGCAGCGCATGGAGATTTGATGACTTTCGAAAAGTTGCCAAATCCGTAGCAGGGCGGATTCGGATGCCGAAATGGAAATGATTGCCCAGCAATGCGTAAGACAAGGTGGAAACGACGGGCGACAAATACTTATCGTACTGTTTTAGGAAAAACGTGTAGTTGTCTGTCGAAACAAACAAGTTTTTATTGTCAACCGCCCTGTTGAACACATGGTAGCAACAGTCGGGTTCAAATTGGGTATAGTAATGCGCTGTTTTTGCCATTAGACGAAGATATAGGCAAGTTATACAACTTCAAAATGTTATTGGAAATTGATGTTGTTTCCGTCTTGGGTTGTTCTAAGTGCCCGATTCGGGTGCGGATTTGACAACTTTTTGAAAGTTGTCAAATCTTGCTGTGGTAACTTTTATTCCAATGCCAGAATTTTAAGGCCAGTCCGTTCAAATTTCGTGTTGTCTGTGCTAAACTTTGCTTGGGCCAAATTTGATAACTTCCAAAAAGTTGTCAAATTCTCACTTTGCCCCGAGCGGCGCAGTTACCTTCGCAGCCAAATCCATCCACATGCCCTTCTCCTCCCTCGGCCTCTCCGCCCCGCTCCTCGCCGCCATCACCCGTGCGGGCTACACCGCCCCGCGCCCCATCCAGTCCGCTGCGATACCGGCGGTTCTGGCCGGCAAAGACATCCTGGGCATTGCCCAGACCGGTTCGGGAAAAACCGCCGGTTTTGTGCTGCCTGTTTTGCAATTGTTGCAACAAAAACACGCCGCCAAAAACAGGTTTATCCGGGCATTGATACTCGTGCCGACGCGGGAACTGGCCGTGCAGGTCGGCGAAGTCTGCAAACAATTCAACGCCGGTTTGTCCAGGCCCGTCAAAAGCCTGGCCGTGTTCGGCGGCGTATCCATCAACCCCCAAATGATGCAGTTGTCAGGTGTGGAAGTGCTGGTGGCGACGCCCGGGCGCCTGCTGGATCTGGTGGACAACAACGCCCTGCAATTATCGGCGGTAGAAATATTAGTGCTGGATGAGGCCGACAAAATGCTCAACCTCGGTTTCAAGGAAGAAATGAACCGCATTTTTGCCCTGTTGCCGTCGAAACGCCAGAACCTGCTGTTTTCTGCTACCCTCGGCAAGGATATTGACACTATTACGGAGATGCTGCTGCACGACCCGGTCAAAATTGAAATAGCACCGGAAGTGGAAAACCTCGATATGATCCAACACATCGGCTACCGTGTGACGGAAGAAAGGAAAGGGCCTTTGCTGCGGTATCTGATTAAAGAACAAAACCTGCAACAGGTGCTGATTTTCACCTCATCCGTGCACAAAGCGGACAGCGTGGTGCACAAACTGAAAATCAACAGCATTGCGGCGCTGGCCCTGCACAGCGAAAAAAGCCAGGCGGCCCGAACGGATGCCCTGCGCTATTTTAAATCCGGTGAAATCCGGGTGCTGGTAGCCACGGATCTAGCTTCGCGGGGCATCGACATTCCCGATTTGCCGGTAGTGATTAACTACGAACTGCCGCGTTCGCCCAAGGATTTTATCCACCGGACAGGCAGAACAGGTCGTGCTGGCGCAGGCGGTACGGCTATGTCTTTTGTAACTTCGGAGGACGAGCAGCACTTTAAAGTGATCCAGAAAAAAATGGGGAAATGGGTCAATATGGTGGAAACGGAGGGGTTTAATCTGCATGGATATTGAATAGTTGAGGGGTTGATAGTTTATAGTTGATAGTTTATAAGTTTATGGTAATAGCTCTTGGCATGGGTTACCACCATCAACCATAAACTATCAACCCCTCAACTTTCAGAGACCACCACATTCATGTTTTCTAATTGAATGTCGCCAAAATAAGTGGCCGTGGCAACGTCCGCCGCATCCCTGCCATACGCTAAAATGACCCTGCCGCCTGTCACAAATGGTTGGGTGGCGTCGAAGGTGTACCACCTGTCATTCAAATACGCCTCAAACCAGGCGTGCATATCCATGGGTTTCAGTTGATACAAATAACCGGTCACAAAGCGCGCGGGAATATTGATACTGCGGCAAAGCGCTATGGCTAGGTGCGACATGTCGCGACAAACGCCATGTTGTGCGCTCAAAGTATCCAATGCCGAAGTGGTGGAAGTGCTATGATTGTATTCATACTTGATATGCGCATGTACCCATTGGCGGATAGCCTCCACCATCTGGTAGCCATTCATTCCCTCCTCTACAATTTCAAAGGCTTTCCAGTTCAATTTATCGGATTCGCAAAAGCGGCTGGGCAGCAGGTAAATCAGCGTATCGTTGGGAAGATGCTGGATCAGGGTAAAATTTGCGTCGGCATCCGTCTCCGCATTTTCTTCGGTTTCCACCAGGGCGCTGGTACTGATCGAAAATTTTCCTTCCGGCGCAATGAACCGGTGGCAGTAATTGCCATAGTGATCCACATACTCTGTCATCGGTACCCGGGGGTTCATCTCTAATGATTCATAAACGACAGACTGCGACAATCCTCCGTGAAGACGTAAAAGTAAAATGAACGGGGTTTCAAAACGCGCGTTATATTCGAGTAAACAGTCAACTTTTAATCTCATTGATACATGACGGAATGTTATGATGATAAGTGAAAAGTTGGTTTTTACTGCTCCAAAGTTATGCTGGAATATTGTCTTATGTATGCCTGCACTACCATGAAAAATTTTTAATGCTCTTCGCCATGACAATTCCTACATTTGTTTCCGCACAAAGCGCCCCGGCTGCCACTGTCCGCAAACCATTCAGCCGAACTACTTCCTATCAGAGATACCTGTTTTATGACAAATGCCTCATTACCACACGGATAACCAATAACAAATAACCGATAACTAACAATGGAAAAAGGAACGAAAGAAAACCCCTGGGAACTGAAAACAGCGCCCGGCACCTCCGAATACACCATGTACCGCGATGAAGAAAAAGGTATCCTTGTTTGTAAGGTCGGCACTACCACGCTGCACTACGACTTGCGCTGTATCGAAGACTTGTACACTATGCTCCAGGAACATGGCGACTGGATGGAACTGGGCGCTGCCGACGAAGGTAAAGAACCCAAGTTGGGTACCGTCGAAGCCTGGGGACGCTCGTTGAAAAACCCGGTCGGCGGTTGGTACGGACTGAAAAAAGGATTCCGCGGGCGTTTCGGTATGTACCTGCCGCCGTTGCTGGAAGAAATGGAACTGGTGGAAC
>JAYSZC010000700.1:0-8918 GCA_043738235.1 Lewinellaceae bacterium
TGCTTTAAAGCCCATCAGATGACTTTCGATACTCGCGTCAATGGTAGAGGTAAGCAGGCTTGCATCGTGTTGTACGATGGCCTGTAGCCAGTCGCGCACCAGCCGCCAGTCGCCGCCGCCGTGCATATCGCCGGCCACAGCGCTGTCGTGTACGGTGCTTTTACCCGTGCGGAAATCGGTCAGGGTAAACGTTTCCATATCTCCTACAATATCGCCCATGCTGCCCATCAAGCGGGTCCGGCGGCCTTCATAAGAAGTAAATGCCTCCATTGAAAAAGTAGCCGTTACGCCGCCTTCAAACTGTACGGCCATGACATAATGGTCTTCCTGGTTGTTGTCCATTTTATATACACAGCGCCCGTAGTTGGTGGTGCGCAGTTTCTCCAGGATGGCCTCTCCCTGTTTTTCCGGTTCTTCCGGTAAATCGAAAACGCCCGTGCGCTGCCGGTTGCGGTAATAAATTTTCAGCGCCGAGTATGGGCAGGTACTTTCCGCCGCGCAGCCATCGGTGCAACGGGCCGTACTACCGGCGGGCGCGTTTTCAGAGCGGAACCACTTGAGGCTTCCCATTGCTACCACCTGCTTGCAAGGCTTACCCACGATCCAGCGCAAAATATCGAGGTCGTGGCAACTTTTAGCCAAAAGAATGGGCGTGGTGACATTGCGGTCGTGCCAGTTGCCACGCACGTAACTGTGGCTCATGTGTACATGCTCGATGGGTTCGAGGTGTTGTATGCTGATCAGTTCGCCGATCGCTCCCGACTGCACCACTTCTCGGAGTTTTATAAAATAAGGCGCATAGCGCAATACATGGCAAACGGCTACAATGCGCCCGGTTTCTTTGGCCAAAGCCAGGATATTCTTGCATTCCTGTTCGCTGGGCGAGATCGGTTTTTCCAGTAAAATATCGTATCCCGCTTTGAGCGCAGCCATACAAGGGCCATAGTGCAGGTTGTCGGGAGTGGTAATCATCACCGCATCAGCAAATTTTGGGCGCTCGAATACCCGCTCCCAGGTATCGAAACGATGGGCATCCGGGATATTGTGTTTTTTGGAATAGCGCTCATTGCGAATGACAATCGGCTCGGCTACGCCTACAATGTCCATTTCTTCCGGGTAACTGAGGGCGAAGTTACCATACACGTTGCCCCTGTTGCCCGCCCCCAGCGTAATAACCGAAACCGGCTTGGCAGGCTTGATAAAACCCGGGTATTTGTCCAATGCAGGGATCTTTTCAAAGTAGTTTTCAGATTCTTCACTAAAGCCGGTCAACATGGCGACGCCGGTAGCGGCTCCAAGGGTTTGTAGTAATTTGCGACGCGAGATAGGCATAACAGTATGACAATTGAAGGTGAACGTTGGAAGCGTTGCCAAAGGTAAAAAACCTTATTGCAATTTAAAACGCACCGGCAGCGTAAAACGCACCTTCACCGCATGGCCGTTGGCTTCGCCGGGAATCCAGCGGGGCATATTTTTGACGACCCGCAGCGCTTCCTTGCCGCAACCTGCGCCGATATCCTTCATGATGGTGATGTCGTTGATACTGCCGTCTTTACCTACTACAAAACCCAGTACCACAACGCCTTCGATATTGGCTTCTCTGGCCAGTAAAGGGTATTCGATATTTTTGGCCAAATAAGCCATCAGGTCGCGTTCTCCGCCCGGGAAACCGGGCATTTTATGAACGGCAAAGGCTTCGAGCGGTTCTTCTTCGGGTTCGGCGTTGTTGACGATCACAGTGCCGAATTCTTTCAGATCAATATCCAAAGGCGGCGCATTGGGGTCGCCGGCGCTTGTTGTAGTGTGGATTTCGGCATTGGAAATTTGCAGGATTTCCTGGGTCGGCGGATCTTCCACGGGCACATCCTCATCCTGCAATACCACCGGCGGCACAAACGTAATGGTGGCGCGCACAGGCGGCAGAGGCGTGGCGGGCGGCGGCGGCGGTATGGGGGGCGGAGATGCCGGATCAATATCACGGGGTGGACTGAGTATTATTTCCCGGTTATCCAGCATGATTTCTTTGGGAACAAGTCCCGCAAATGCCTGTAAAATATGTGGTAGAACAATAAAAATGCCGATCAGTAAAAGGCCGATGCTGAGCGCTTTGCCCATATTTACGGGGTATTCCCGATGTAGCGCATAAGCGCCGTAAGCCCGGTTGCGTTGGGCAAAAACGATGTCTAATGCGTCCCGGTAGGACACAGCTTGCTGTTGAGTTGCCATACTTGAAAGATTGAAAAGTGGAGTGTATCGCCGGTGGGTTGTGTCAAAAGGATCGGCGTTAACAATAGTGCAAATTTTTATTTCGTTTTCGCTGCCAGAAACTTTCCAGGTTTTAAAAACCTGGAAAGTTTAGCACTCGATAAAAAATAAAATTTGTTTCTTTTTTTAGTTCGATCCTTTTGACACAATCCCAACGGCTTGGGTTTACAATTAACAGAATGGCAGCGCTGCTCAATCTATACTTATAAGATGCTGATTATGAGGTTATTGGTGTGCAAATAAAATAAAAAAAGCGGCACCGACCTGAGGTCAATGCCGCTTTCAGAGAAAGCAGTAAAATGTACTGCAATTAGTCCAGACGGAAACGCACCGGAAGGGTAAAACGAACCTTTACGGGGTTACCATTGGCTTCGCCCGCTACCCATTTGGGCATGGATTTCACCACGCGTACGGCTTCTTTTCCACAACCGCCGCCGATGTCTTTCACCACCTGTACGTCGGTCACGGAACCATCCTTGCCGACTACGAACGTGAGTGCCACGACACCCTGAATGTTGTTTTCCTTGGCAAGCGTCGGGTACTCGATATTTTTAGCGAGGAACTTCATCAGTTCACCGTCGCCACCCGGGAAACTGGGCGGTTTTTGAATATCGAACAGCTCGTAGGTTTTGTCCTCTACGACCTTCGGTTCTTCAATGATCTGAAGTTCGGAAGGGTTCTCATCAATAGTAGGCGCGGCTTCGTCGTTACCTTCTTTATCTTCGGTACCGATATCAGCTTTTTCCTCTATCAGTTCTTCTACTGCCGGCGGCTTTTCGTCCACCACTTCCTCGTCTTTTTTAATAACCGGCGGTACGAATTTCACGGTCGTACGAGTCGGCGGCGGCGGAGTTGGCGGCGGCGGCGGCGGCGGCGGCGGCGGATTGTTCGGGTCGATATCCGGCGGCGGACCAAGTTCGGCTATGACATCTATTGGTTTTTCCTTGGGCGCCAGGTCGCGTACTGCATCCAGAATATTGGGCAATACGAACAGGAATCCAAGTAACAGCAAACCGGTAATAAGTGCGCGTCCTACAGTTTTAGGATAGCCACGGCGGAGCTGATAAGCCCCGTATGCCTTATTACGGTCGGCGAAGATGATGTCCAGCACATCCTGATAGGACCCTGCACCTTTTTCTTCTGCCATTGTTCAGATTTTTAAGTTATTGAATGAATATAACAAAGAGCATTACTGCGTTGCCGCTTCCAGCTGTTCCTCGGCATTAAACTTGAGGCCTCCAGCGGGATTCTTGATAAAATCCTCTTCTAAAGTAGAAATATCAAGAATTACGTAGTAACGAACTTTGCAGATTGACATCTCGTCGAGCGCATCCACCAGGTTTTTGTAGCGGGCATTTTTGGTCGGCTTGATGATAACATTCACAAATGAGCCTTTTTTGGGTTCTTTTGTTTTGAAATCTTCATAGTCTTCCATCCCGAACTGCGTTTTTACTTTGTCCATCTTGTCCAAAATAACTTTGCGCATTCCCTCAGCAGAATAGTCCGTCGAGTCGAGTTTAGGGTCGGTAATACCTTCATACCAGTACACTTTATCATTGGCGCCGAGCATTAAGGTCAGCACTTTTGATTCTTTTACCGGTTCGACATCTTCTTTTTTGATGTCTTTTTCAGGCATCACCAACGCCATAATCTGCGGTTTAGCGAGTGTTGTGGTCAACATAAAAAAGGTAATGAGCAGGAATCCCAAGTCGACCATAGCGGTCAAATCGACCCTTGTGGACATCTTTTTGGATCTCTTCTTTCCTCCGCCTTTTTTACCACCGCTTTCCGCGACTTGCATTTCAGCCATATCGCTGTTACTTTTTTAGGTGATGAAATTTATGTAACAATCCCTCTTACAGTACTGAATGTACAGGAAGTACTGTTTCGTCTGCTTCCCGTGGTCATTCAGATTTTTTTTCAGTACCGAGCTTATTCGGATCTACTTCCATATTCGTGATCAGGTTAAACTTGTTCACATTGATATCCACCAATGTATTAACCACTTTCTGGATCGCCGGATAAGGGGTGTCCTTGTCTGCTTTTACTACCATAACGTACTCTTCTTTCACTTTTCCTTCTTGTTTCATACGGAATTGTGCCAGACGTGCATTGTGGATCCAATCGGCCAGTTCGCTTTTGTTGACGTCTGCCGTATCGACCGGAATTCCCGTAGAAATCTTATCGCGATCGGCTTTGTCCAACTTGAGCCATTGTCGAAGCTGACTGCGTGCTACTCCAAAACTTCCCGAATTAGCGAACTCGATTTTTTCTTCTTCGCTCATTGGAATTTGGAAACGGGAGCTAATATCATCGATCAGGCTTTTGCGCGTATGCTGCCCTGTCATATCGAGGAATATCTTGCCATCTTTACCCACCAGAATAGTGAGCGTACCGGCATCAGGTAGTTTCGTTTGGGAAACAGACGATGGTGTATCAATAATAACGGTCTCCTGTGGCTTTGCTTTTGCAGTGAGCATGAAGAAAGTGAGCAGCAGGAATGCCACGTCGCACATTGCAGTCATGTCAATCGTAGGAGCGCCGCGTTTAGGTTTATGCTTTGGCATAGTGTTTTATTTTTTAATTATAAATTTTGAGCGTGAAAGCACTATCGTAGCAAACGCATGCGCTTTATCGTTCATAATTCATAATTTATAATTAAAAATTAGTGGTTTTTTGCCGCAAATGTTTGCGACAGGCTAAAACCGGCCTCATCAATGCTGTATGTCATACCATCGATACGGCTTGTAAAGTAGTTGTAGAAGATAATCGCTAATGCCGAAGTGCCGATACCGAGTGCGGTATTGATAAGTGCTTCAGAGATACCAACCGCAAGTGCCGATGAGTCAGGTGCGCCTGCATTGGCAAGTGCCGCAAACGCCCGGATCATACCCAATACCGTACCGAACAGACCTACCAGTGTAGCTACGGAAGCCAGTGTCGCCAGGATATTCAGGTTTTTCTCCAGCATAGGCAGCTCCAGTGTGGTTGCTTCTTCTACTTCTTTCTGGATGGCCAGAATTTTCTGGTCTTTTTCCAGATTGGGCGTTTTCTCCATTTCTGCATACTTGTTCAAACCGGCGCGCACCACATTGGCGATAGAACCTTTTTGTTTGTCGCAAGCAGCGATACCGCCGCTGATGTCGCCGCGATCCAGAAAACCTTTAATACTGCGTACAAAAGCATCTGAATTGCCTGAACCACCTGCCGAACGCAGTGTAATAAAGCGTTCAAATATGAACACTACGACGACGAAAAACATACCTAAAAGGATAGGTACGACAAAACCACCTTTATATATCGTTCCAAGATAATCACCGGGAAGCGGGTCTTTTGTTGGATCGTTATCAACGAAGTGGTGGGAGGCTCCGAATATGTACAGATACACGAGTGTGGAAGCCACGAAGCACAGAGGTAAAGCAATATACGGGAAAATGGCACTGATGCCGCCGCCTTGTTGTTTTGCTTGTGTGGGTTTTGCTGCTGTCATGCTGCGTAAAAATTTTAGTTGATGAATGATTTAGTTTGACTGATTCTCTCGCCAGACAGCACATTTTTACATAACCCTGAACTATTTAATCTGCTTTCCCAGGACTTGTTTGCAGACATAGATGCAGCAAACAAAGGCAGTGGTGTGTGCCGTGAAAAAAAAATTCCGGTATTAAAAATGCCCTCCTAATGAGAAAGGTGAATTTTAATGGCGGTAAAAATAGTGTAGGCATTACAATTTCCAACAAAGCAGGGCGGAAATTCATTTTTTCTTTGTGTAAAATAACAAACTTTTATTTGTCAAACGGCTATTTTGGGTGTTTTTTGGCTTAAAAAGCGCCGAAATGCCATTTTTCGATGCGATAAATGTTTTTGGAGAATAATAAAAAAAGGCCGTCCCGTTTGAGACGGGACGGCCTTTTTGGCACTATAACGACGTGGACGCTTAATCGTAACGACGTTTTTCTTTTTTCTTTTTCGTCTTGAACATGTTGCCATCAGGCTCTCCGTTGCCGGTCGGGCCACCTTTGCGGGTCATGGCACAACGGAAACCAACGGTTCTGCTGGACTTGGTCTCGTCTAAGAAACGGCGTGTGCCGGGAGACAGCCAGAATGCGCGGTCGGCCCAGGAGCCGCCCTTGATAACGCGGGCCTGGTCGTTGATAAGCGTACTCACACCGTAGCGGTATTCTACCAGCGACTCTTTGTCGCCGTCGAGGTAGTTATACACTTCCGGGCGTTTGTAGTTATCGCGCAGGGCAGTGGTAGTGGTATCCATCAATTCATAAGACAGGCGACCAAGGCTATCTTTTGTGATAGGCGCTCCTGTTTCGGGGTCCAGTTTCTTCGTTGTGAAGATATTACCGCGATAAGGGTTCAGTTCCTGGTTTTCGGTGTCGGCCAGGTCGGCGCTTGTCATCGGGCGATACAGGTCGGCAGTCCATTCATTTACGTTACCGGCCATATTGTACAGACCGAAATCGTTGGGCCAGTTGCTGCGTACGGGAGCAGGTGTAAATGCGCGGTCATTCAATGCGCCGGCCATACCGCCATAGTCACCCCCGCTGCGCTTGAAGTTCGCCAGCATTTTGCCCTGGTACTTGTTGCGTTTTTGGTAGCGAACGGTGTTGCCATCCCATGGATAGATACGGCGGTCGCTGATCAGTTCGTCTTCTCCATTGGCCTGGTTGCCGATCAGAGAAAGCGCGGCATATTCCCACTCCGACTCCGTTGGGAGGCGGTAAGCGGGCAGCAGGATACCATCTTCGAGACGTACCCGGCGTTCGCCGCCTGTGCGTTTGTCTTCGATGTTTTTGCGCACGCTCGGCTCATACTGGCCAACGAGGTAAGCTTCCGTATTGAAGTTGTTCTCGTTTTTTTGGTCAGGCGTGTTATCAATGATTCCACGACGAACCAAAATCATTTCGTTCACGCGGTCTGTACGCCATTTAGTGAATTCATTCGCCTGGTGCCAGCTCACGCCTACCACGGGATACTCATCGTAGTCGGGTGCGCGGAAATAGGTTTCCACCAATGGTTCGTTGTAAGCCAGTTCTTCCCTCCAGACCAATGTATCCGGCAGCGCGCGCTTCCAGACTTCCGGGTAGGTTTCTCCAAATACGCGGTCGACCCAATACAGGTATTCGCGGTAATCAATGTTGCGAATCTCAGTTTCGTCCATATAGAAGGAAGATACAGTCACACGGCGTGGCATGTTGTTCCATTCAAATGTTACGTCCTGGTCAGTAAGCCCCATGGTGTAAGTGCCACCTTCGATAAGCACAAGGTTTGGGCCGGTAGCTTGGCCTTCGTAGTCGGTTTTTTCAAAGCCGCCCCACTTTTGGTCATTGTATTTCCAGCCGGTCGTTGCAGATTTTTCGGTTTTTTTACCGCAGCTGGCAGCGAGCAGGACCAATAGCAGCAAGCTCAACCCGTGAATGAGTGTTTTTTTCATTGTTTGTAAAAAAACAAGTTTTAAAAAATGAGTGGCAAATGTAGGCAATTAAAGCATTCTATTTTCGCAGGCTCTTCCAATTTTAACGAAAAACCCTGATATTTACTGAAACATTCGAAGGCAGTTGTTGATATCGATACGTGATTTCTTTTTTCGGATGCTTTCGTTCTGGTCAAAAAGGATACCAAAACTCAGCTCATACGTGCCTCCCGAGCGCCCGGCCAGGCCGGAAACGGTCAGATCGTAGCTCAAACCGATTTTAAACATGTCTTTCCGAAAGCCCGCCAAAAGTATCAAAGCATCTGCATTTCGAAAGGTATGGCGGAACCACGCGCCGGCAAACACAACATCCATTCCGGCATAAGCGCCTATATTCAATTGTTTGTACGGCCCCTGGGATACAAACAGGAAATTAGGTGAGATAAACGAGGGGGCCTGACGTTTATTGCCCTTTTTAACAATGATTTCCGTACCGCCATGCAGCGTGTAGCGCAGGGGCAGCCCGGTGGTCACATTATTATTGATGAGCAGGAAACCTTCGTTGGGGGTATTGAGGTGTTTGAGCGCTCCGCCGAAGTAAAATTTTTCACTCAATACCAACATGCCGGCAGAAATATCGAAACGGGTCTGCGTCGTCAGGTCGGGCCGTGTTTCTCCGGTATTGTTGCCGATGCCGCCAATCGGGTCGATCTGGTCGGGAAAGGTGAGTTTGTCCCAGTTCAGGTTGCTTTGCCAGGCGCCGGCTTCCACGCCGAGTTTGATCGCCAACTGGTCGCTCAAATTTAACTGATATGCATATACTGCCGATAAACGGGTGCTTTTCAGGATGCCTGCGCCGGCATTATCGCCTTCGATATTGAATCCGATCCCGCTGTTGAGCCGGTCGAGTTTTTGTTCGTAAGAGACTGCATACGTGCGATATGCGCTGTTGAATCCCGTCCACTGATTGCGGTATGCCAACCCGATGCGCGGCGCAAAAGAACTCCCGGCAAATCCGGGGTTAATTTGTAGCGGCATGGCATAAAACTGGGAAAAAATAGGGTCTTGCGCACATGCCCAGGCCCAGAAAAGAGAAAAAACTGCGGTCAGGATTGGTTTCATGTTGTGAAGTTCCCGTTTTAAAACGAAAAGCAGGGATGAAACGGCGTAATTTTTTGAGAATTGCTTGGTTTGGACAATTCTTTCTAATAGGTGAGAATGTTGAGGGGTT
>JAYSZC010000701.1:0-3428 GCA_043738235.1 Lewinellaceae bacterium
CCGTGATCTGGTTCAGACCCACGATGTAAATATTGGCGCCAAGGCAAGCCAGTAACGTAAGGCAAAATATGCCAATATGCCAATCAACATAGTCCGAAAAGGACAGCGCCATCAGGTACAGCGCAGCAATACTCAGTGTAGTGCCGACGACCGTATGCAAACGGCTGAATCGAATAAAAGTCCGGATCGTATTCATGGTTTTCGGGCTTGCAGGAGTCCGAAGCGGAGTACACCGCTGCGGTATCCCCGGATCATAAATTGCATGGCCCAGGCCCCCCGCAGAGTTGACCGGCCCGAACGCAGCAGCCCTGCAACGCTGCGCCAGCGCAAGGCCGAACGAATAACTGCCGGCCAGAAAGGTGCGATAGCGTTGCTCCAATCTGCCGTTTGTACAGCCTGAAATCCTGCCGCTTGTGCCAGTTGTTCGTATTCCCCGATAGAAATCATGGGTGGCAAATGGTAATACTTCCCGATTTTTTGCAGGGTGTTTTGTTCGCCGGTACGGAGCGCCGGCGGCGTATTGCGGTGGCACCAGGTAGCCATGAGCAAGACGCCGCCGGGTCGTAGCGCATCAAAAAAGACCTGCAACAGGCGCTGTTTTTCAGGAATATGTTCGGCGCTTTCGAGCGACCAGATCAGATCGAATGGGCCTTGCGCAGGCTGGAGTTGCAGCACATCCTGCACCTCGACGCGCACCTGCCCTTCCAACCCTGCCTGTTGATTGAAACGCGCTGCTTGTTCCGCCTGCACGGGACTCAGGGTTAGACCCAATACTTTGGCATTCAATGATTTGGAAAGAAAACGTGCGCTCCCCCCTACCCCGCAACCGGCGTCGAGGACATGGGCAGCCTGTTCCACCTTTCCCCATTTCAGCAATTCAGTAATCAGATCAATCTGCGCTTGCAGGTGGTCTTTTTTGGTCTTTCCATCCGGTCCGTAGTAGCCGTGGTGCATGTGTTCACCCCAGGTATCGAGCCAGATGCCGGTGGAACGGTCGTAGAAATGCCGGATTCGCTCGTTGAGCGTCAGGGGTGTTTGCATAGGTTAAAAAATATACCAGATGAGTCCGGCCAGCAAGCCGAGTATCACCAACAGCGCCAGTATCTGGTGGAAATTCAGGCGTTCCCGGTATTGTTCCGGTACGTTATCCTGCGGGGCAAATACGCGCCGCAGATAACCGAACAAGGCAGCGGGAATAAAAATAAAACCCGCCAGCGAGCCGATCAGCACTCGCCAGAACAATTGCAGCGTACGTCCCAGGGTCATTTTTTCCGGTTCCGCTATGACACGGGCGGTCGCCTGACCAGGTGAAACACCTGGATCCAGTTTTTTGCCGGCGATAGCGATGCCGTACTCGCCCTTGCGCCGGTACCATTGGGGGCGTATGTATACCACGTTGATGTCTGTGAAACCGGCCTCCGCAAACCATTGCCGGTATTCCAGGTCGCTGGGAAAAAGCATCCAGGTATCGGCAAAAAACCGTCCGATCCGGCTGTCAGGTTCCAGCGGGCCGATCAGCAGGGCAATGCCTCCGGGCTTGATGACACGGTAGGCTTCGCGGATGCCCTGGTCAGGATTGGGCCAGTATTCGATGCTGCCTGCCGATACGTAGCGGTCGAAATAGTCGTTGTCGAAAGGCAGGTTTTCAGCGTCGCCGATTTGAAAATGGCAATCGGAAAGTTCCGTTTTGTCTTTTGCCTTGGCCACTTGATGGGGACTTTGGTCGATACAATATACGTTGGTTGCTTTCACGAACTGCACAATGCCCAGGGTGGTAAAGCCGGTACCGGAGCCGACGTCGACGACACGCAGGCCGGGGTCGTCGAGACGGGCCAATTGCAGCGATTGATCGCGCATTTGAGGCGTCCAGAACAAGGGATTGACGTATTTATCGTAGAAAACAGACAAGAAGCGGTAGAACCACCAGGCCTCTTTTTTATGCTGCATGAGTCTCATGGCGTTCTCTTGCTTTTGTGTGTGTGATAGTGCTGACGGGACAAATTTTTTCACAGGCCATACAAACGATGTCGCAGGGCGTATTGACGGCGATCGTATTGAACTCGCTGATGAATCCTGCTTCCTGGGGGCATACTGCTACGCAGGCGCCGCAATTGATGCAGGCATTCCATCCGATAAAAAAAACAACGGGTTCTTTCCTTGGCATATACGGTTCAGATTTTTTTGTATGAAGAATCAGGACTGAAGTACCCGGACATGGTTTGGTACAGTTGTTCGTCGCGTAAGGGTATGTCTTTATTCCTGAAAATGGCTGTTTTTTCGCTGTAAAGTTGCCAGATTTTATGTCCGCCTGCTTCGAGCCAGCGATCTTGGTAAGATTTCAGGTTGGCTTTGCCGGGGCTTTTCCCGCTTTGAATCAGTTCGGCGAGGAATTCACCGGCGATTCGTCCGCTGTTCAGGGCCGTATGAATGCCGCCCCCGGTGATGGGATTAACGTGCCGGGCAGCGTCGCCTACCAGGATAAGATTGTCGGCGTATTGTGTTCTCAGGGGCGCTGCAAGCGGGACGCCGCCGCCCTGGATTTCCAGGATGCGCGCGTTTTTAAACCGCTCCTTAAAAAATGATTTTTGTATAAATTGATCCAGGTGCCATTGTGCATTTCGGGTGGTCATAGTGGCCACCACGCCCAGCCCGATTTCTGCATATCCGTTTCCTTTGGGAAAAACCCAGGCATAGCCGCCCGGCGCCCAGCGATGTCCTGTGATGATTTCGAGCAATCCGTTGGTTTCCACGCCATCGACGATAAATTGCAGGCAACCCGCCAGGTTTCGCAAGGGGATGTGCGTACGCAGATTCGCCCATTTACCTGTCTGCGACTGAAGGCCGTCGGCGCCGACCAATACTTTGGCTTTTACTTTCAGGAGCCGGTTGAAACGGCGCAGCTGTATCTCGCAACTACCGTCTTTACCGGGCGTATAGCCCAAACCTTCGGTCTTCAGCCATACTTCCACGCCGGCGCGTTCGGCCTGCGTCATCAGGTAACGGTCGAAGCGGCGGCGATCCACCACGTAGCCCAGCGGTTTGCGATCGTCGCCCGTGCCGTATTCATCCGGTTTGATTTGCCGGTAGTCTATGACCGTGCTTTGGCCTTCCTGGTTATAAATGCTAAATCCGTAAATATCTTCGTGAATAAATTCTGCATGCGGCTCGACGGATGCCTCCTCCAATGCGTGTCTGCTAACCGCCCCTGAACACTGGATCGGCGCGCCGAGCTCCTGGCGCTTGTCAACGAGCAAGACTTTGAGGCCCATTTTTGCGGCAAAACGCGCCGAAGTAGCGCCCGCAGGTCCCGAGCCGATAATGAGGATGTCGTAAACAGGTGTGGCCATGCAAGAGGGTTGGAAGGTTTGATGGTTTGAAGGGTTTGCAAAGGTTTGATGGTTTGAAAGGTTTGATGGTTTGAGGTGGTA
>JAYSZC010000702.1:0-8916 GCA_043738235.1 Lewinellaceae bacterium
CTGACCGGAGCGAGCATTTTCCAAACGCTGCAAGCGCGTTTCCATTGCCTGCATTTGCTCGCGTAAAACCTCGTTTTCTTTTTTTAAATGCTCCACTTCCTGCTGTTGTTCCTGAATGGCTTTGATGGCGAGCACACCGAAACCGGCGTAGTTCAGCGATAAATAGTCGCCGTTTTGAGCCACTAATTCAGGAAATTGTGTTTGCACATCCTGGGCTAGAAAGCCGATGGAAAGCGGTGCTGAAGCCAATTCAACATCGTAGCGGTAGGCCACCGGGTTGATTTGCATGATTTTGCCCAGGGTGCTACCCGGCAGGTCGACAATATCCTTTTTCAGGCGACGGTCGGAAGGCAAATATAGCCCTGCAGTGGAAAACGTGCCTGCCGGCACAGCGCCTAACAGGTTGTTGAAGAGTTGGAGATTCCCGGTGCTTCCATTGACCCGGAAGGTCCAGTTGTCAGCAGAGGCCGCATTATTTATGATAAAACCACCTGCATTGCCATGGTTCACCTGTACAAAAGTGCCACCGTTACTGACAGAGCTATCTCCTATGATAACACTACCGTTATCAAATGCTGTAATCATGGCTCCCGATAAGATACCATTTTTTATATGCCGAAGAATAAACTGGTCTTGTTCAGATCTTAAACCAAGCAATTGCCATCCCGCATTATTAAAGGCGTTATGTAATAAAAGAGAAGTGGTTTTACCTGACGGGTTGGTAAGAGTCAATTGTGAAACAGCATCTGCCGATATCCGGGATGTGCCATTGACATCTAAACGGAAAGCAGGACTTGGGATATTGATGCCAACAAAACCCTCTTCCGTGATCAGTGCTTTACCATTGGTGGAAGTAAAATAGGCGGCAGGGCCTGTGCCCGATGTTTGTGCAAAAAGAGCCGGTGCAATACCGGAAGTGTTAGTCTGCAAAAAACGTCCGGCCTCGATGGTGCCGCCTGTCAGCACCTGCAATTTGCCGGTTGTGCTGGTATTCGTGCCTATTAATACGTTGTTGGTGTTGGAATTATAAATATGAACGCCACCCACACCGGCAGGTTTCCAGACGTTGGCGGCTGTGAGCAAGGGCGCCAGATCAACAGGTGAAACGGTACCTGATATTTCCAGGGTAGTCCCGGTCAGTGACAGGGATTGAATCTCGTTTGTCGGATTTTTATCTGCATCACCCGTATTGGTAATGGTCAGATTCGGGGCGCTACCGGTGATACTGATACCCGTACCCGCAGTGTATGAGTTGCCGGAAGGCAAAGCAACCGTTCCGCCGCCATTCGACAAGGTCAGTTGATTACCATTGAGGGCCAGCGATTGCAATTCATTGTTAGCGCTCAGGTCTCCTGTATTGATAATGACTTGATTGGGGCCTGCTCCGTTAATATTGATACCCGCTCCGGCAGTGTAGCTATTACCGCCGGTTCCGGACAGGTCAGCAGCCGGCGCCCAGGTGGTGCCGTTCCATTTTAAAACTTCTCCGGCATCAGCGCCCATATCGTCTAACTTGGCCGCTGTTACCGCCTGGCTGGCCAATTCTGCGGTACCCACGACGCCTGTTTTTATCTGTAAATTGCTGAAAGGGCCGGAAATATCGCCATTAGCCGTACTGGCCGTCGTCAAATCGTCCGTAGCATTGGTATCGCCCGTATTGACAATAGTCAGGTTGGGGGCAGTACCCGTGATATTGAGACCTGCACCGGCCGTATAGGAATTGCCACCACCGGTTCCGGCAAGGTCGGCTGAAGGCACCCAGGTGGTACCGTTCCATTTCAACACTTCTCCGGTATCGGCGCCCATATCGTCTAACTTAGCGGCGGTAACAGCCTGGTTGGCAATGTTGGCCGTAGCCACTGCACTATTCGCCAATTCTGTGGTAGTAATCACATCGGCTTTGATTTGCAGATCGCTGAACGGGCCACTCACGTCGCCATCGGCTTGCGAAGCGGTTGTCAGATCGTTCGAGGCGTCTGTATCACCTGAGTTACTGATGATAAAATTGGGAGAAGAACCGGTAATATTGATACCCGTTCCGGGATTGTAGGTATCAATCGAGCCGCTGCCCCCACCGGTTTGGTCAGGAGCAGGCGTCCAGGCGGTACCATTCCATTTTAGCACTTGTCCTGCCGAGGCGCCCATGTTATCCAGTTTGGCGGAAGTTACCGCCTGATTAGAAATATTGGCCGTGCTCACTGCATTATTCGCCAATTCTGTGGTGGTTATCACATCGGCTTTGATGTGTAGATCACTGAACGGGCCGCTCACATCGCCATTGGCTTGTGTCGTAGTCGTAACATCATCGAACCCGTCGGTGTCTCCTGCATTTACGATCGTAAAAGTGCCGCTCAGAGAAGTTACGTCGATGCCCTCCCCTGCCACTACATTGAAACTTCCACCCGGGTCGGCGGCAGGCGCCCAAGCCGAGCCGTTCCATTTCAGTACCTGACCGTTGGCGGCGCCCATATCGTCTAATTTGGCGGCCGTTACAGCCGAATTGGCCAATTCGGCGCTACCGATCACGCCTGTTTTTACCTGTAAATTGCTGAACGTGCCGGAGATGTCGCCATTGGCTGTGCTTGCGGCAGTGAGGTCGTCGCCGGCATTGGTATCACCGTTGTTGGTAATTGTAAAATTGGGAGAATTTCCCGAAATGGAAATACCCAGTCCACCAGTCAGCGATAAGGTACTGATGCCGGTTTGATCGGCTGCAGGCCCCCAACTGGAGCCATTCCATTTGAGCACCTGTCCGTTGGAGGCGCTCATATCGTCTAATTTAGCCGCCGTAATGGCTGCGTTGGCAACTTTTGCACTTGTGACAGCGTTGGAAGCCAGTTCATTGGCGCCCACCACGCCGGCTTTCAATTGAAGGTTTGAAAATGACCCGTTCACATCACCGTCTGCCTGAGAGCCGGTCGTGATATCGTCGGCGGCATTGGTATCACCCGTATTGGTCAGGGTAAAATTGAACCCGTTTTGTACGACTGTCAGACCCGGACTGCCGGCAATACCAACCGTTCCCGGTTGTACAACGGTTTTAACAATATTGGTAATACGACCCTGGGCATCTACTGTTACGACCGGGATCTCCGTGGCAGACCCATACGGTCCGGGTACAACGCCTGTATTGCTCAGCCCGATCGTTCCTGAAGTTGTAATGGGGCCGCCGGTTATGCCTGTGGCCGTATTGATTTGTGTGACGGTTCCACCGTTCATTCCGGTTGAAATAATATCATCGGCAGGCGCCCATGTGCTTCCGTTCCATTTGAGCACCTGTCCGTTTTGTGCATTTTGTTGTGCCAGCGCCAAAGGGCTTCCGCCTGTGCCTACTCCGCTCAATGTAGCGTTGGTTTGCACCGTTTGCGCCCCCCAGTTATCACCACCGCCGGTACCACCTCCATTTGCAGCATTTTGCGCATACAACGCGTAGGGGACGCTCATCAGTTGAGTTGTACCTATTTCATCAAATACATTCGGGGTGGTTTCCACCGAAACAGTGAGGTATTTGGCGCCGCCACCCCAGTTAATCGCATTAAAATCGCCCAATAATGGCACACCTCCCTGACCGATAATCAGGTTTACCAATCCGAACTCATTCGTGGAGACCGCTTGTTTTTCGGAATAGGCGACCGGCCCGTTTGGGGCGCCGCTGCGGACAGAAAACAGCAGGGTAACGGTTTGGTTGGTCAGCGGATCACCGCTACCGTCGCGCACAATACTCTGATAATTAAAACCTTGTGGCGTAAATTGCGCTGATAGGGACAACGTTGCGCAAAAAAAGAAAAGGACAAAATAAATCAAACGCTGTTTCATGGAAAACATAGTTTTGGAACGTTCATCAAAATAACCGGAGACCGGTAAGTGGAATTTCACTTGTTGGATTAGGTTGGAGGGGGGTTTGATAGTTTGAAGGTTTGATAGTTTGAAGGTTTGATGGTTTGATGGTTTGAGTTGGTAACGTATGGCTTTGAGTTACCACCTCAAACCATCAAACTATCAAACCCTCTTAAATCTTAACAACCCGAATAGTTGCATTCGACAACGATGGCCGATCCTGTATCTGTATAAAGTAAACACCCGGTTGCCAGGCACTACAATCCATCCGGGTATCGAACGGATTGTTTACGGGGAAATCCTGCATAATCAGACGCCCCAACATATCGTAGACTTGCGCGCTGAGCAACCCTTCTTTTTCGGTGGAATATCGAAAGTGAATTTCATGGGTCGCGGGATTGGGGTACACTTCCAAATTCCATTCCGCGAAATCCGGGTGATGGGTACTCACCGGTCTGTACAGATCCGACTGGTGAAAACCCTGGGTTATTTTATAAGAATTGCTGGAAAGTGTAAAAATAATCGGTTCCCCAACCGTGTAGGCGTAAGTGCGCCCGCCTTGTGTAGCCGTTTTGCCACTTGCACTGATCACCTGGTGGGAAAGGTCTAATTGTGCAGTACTCGTGTGGGAAAAAAACAATAAAATAAAAGAAAGTACGGTGTAAAGGAATCGATTCATAACAATTCGGATAATAAAATGAGCACAAAGAAACAAATCTTTTGGCAGGAGGCCGGATAAAATCCTTTTCACTGTCGCGTTGTTGTCATTTTTGCAGACGGATAAACCATTCCAACGTAACAAACGTTTCAGTTGACAATATGGATGAAAACAACTTTCCTGCCAATATTCCCCAACCCCCTCCGTCGCCTGAACTGAAGGAAGGTCTGGACTACTATATTGAAAAGGGACATTGGGTATTCACCGAATATTTTCTGCTCCAGCGCGGCGATTGCTGCGGAAGCGGTTGCAGGCATTGCCCTTATGGGCGCCGGAATGTTCGGAAGAAAAAAGAATAAACACTACCATTCCATGATCGTTCCGGCAAAGGCAAGTCCGCCGCCAAAACCGAGCAGCATCACTTTGTCGCCCCGTTTTACCTTGCCGGATAGGATACCATTGCTGAGTGCAATGGGAATAGACGCGGAGGAAGTATTCCCGTAATCGACTATGCTTTCGAGTACTTTTTCCATCGGGAATCCGGTTTCATTGCAGATGGCTTCAATAATGCGCAGGTTGGCGCTGTGCGGCACAAACCAGTCGATCTGGTCGAGGGTCAAACCATTTTTTTCAGCCAGCACCCGCATTTGCTCCGCTACTTTTATGACGGCCCATTTGAACACCTTTTTCCCATTCTGAACAATAGTTCTGTTCATTTTAAGCGGTTGACCGTCAATGGTTTCTGCAAAACCGGAAATGTACAAATCCGGGCCGTTTTCACCGTTGGCGCCTGTAACGCAATCGCCGATATTGCCGGTTTTAGCAGCTTCAATCAGCACCGCTCCGGCGCCGTCGCCGAATAAAACGCAGGAAGTGCGGTCACTGAAATCGGTGACTTTTGAAAGCGTATCCGCACCTATGACCAATACTTTTTGATGCGTTCCGGCAGCAATCAATCCTTTTGCCAATACAACGCCGTAGGAAAATCCGGCACAGGCGGCATAGGCATCGAAAGCGCCGGCGCGCGGCATATTGAGCCGGTATTGCACCTGACAGGCCATACTCGGCATCGGCTGATCGGGCGTGACGGTAGAAACGATAATCATATCTACATCGTCGAGGGTAACCTGGAATCTTTCCACCATGTCCTGCACCGCTTTGACGCATAAATGGCTGGTAAATTCATCCTGCTCGGTGTGGTAACGCGTTTTGATGCCGGTACGCGACTGTATCCACTCATCGGTGGTATCTATCAAGGTTTCGTAGAAGGAATTGACAACTTGTTTTTCCGGCACCGCCATACCAATCGCACTGAGTCGGGCTTGATTCATATCAAATATAATTTTTACCGCGCTAAAAAACACGGAGAATGAAAGTGCTGCAAATAAACTTGTACCGGATCAGCAAGGTAATTGGTGCGCAAAATGGTTCAAATTAGACGAGCAGTGCGAAACAAAATTAAGCAGAAGTAACGCAGGATGAACAAGTAATTACTGCAAAAGTTAAATAAAACAATAAAATTTCAGCAATCTCTTCATTCGTAAAACATGAAATGTCAATCATTTAAAAAAGACAAATATCATTTCAAATCAGAAATGGAATCCTGAATAGAATCGGATATTTTTTTGTACAAATCCTGCCATTCCGGGTGCTGCTCCAGCAGTTTCAGGTGCCGGTTGATCGTGTCGGAATCACCGCGCATGGCAGGACCTGTTTGCATTTTACCCGGTGCGTTTTTCAGCGCTTTAGCCAATGTTTCTTCCATAAGCGGATGAAGCAGTTCAAAAGGGAGGTGTTTTTCCGACATTATTTTTTCGGCAATGGCAAAGCAGTGGTTGGCGAAATTATTGGCAAATACCGCAGCCACGTGCAGTTGCGCGCGTTGGTCATCCGTGACCCGGTAAACCAGGTTGCTGATTGTTTTGGCAATCTTTATCAAATACAGCCTGTCCGCCTCCAAGGTCGCATCCACACAAAAAGGAATTTTGGACCAAACAGGAGTCCGCTCCATCGAAAAAGTCTGCAAGGGGTAAAAAACGCCATATCGACGAAAAAAAGGCGATAACACGGAACCGGGTGTTCCGCCGGAAGTATGCGTTACCAGCGCTTCAGGCACATGCGGGGCCAGCAAGGCTGCCACATCGTCTATCACGTCGTCGCGTATCGCCAACAGCAGCCAATCGGCATCAGGCTGTACTTTCGACCAGTCGTCCGACCAGTCTGCCTGCAACGTTTCTGCGAGGGACATGGCATGGGAGGCCGTGCGGCTCAACACCTGCGAAACAGGCAAGCCTTTGGCTTTCAGGCGTTTACCCAAATGCCAGGCAATTCTGCCCGATCCGACTATCACGATTTTTGGCATAGATATGATTGTTGAGGTTGATAAAGTTGATAAAGTTGATAAGGTTTATAAAGGTTGATAAACAGCCACTCGGGAATGAAAAGATTTTACTTTTCTCGAGCGGATGTTTATCAACCTTTATCAACCTTATCAACTTTATCAACCTTATCAACCTTATCAACTTTATCAACCTTTAGGCGTCTATTTCCCTTTCAACACCTTTTCTATCTCCGTCAGCAGTAGTTTGCCTGCGGCTGAGAATTTCTCCGTCAGGGCCGGCGATTTCTGGCGCACCATCACGAACGAAAAATTATCGGCCAGCACCTCGTCCGGGTGAATGATATAACCGGTATTATCCCTGATCTGTGCAAAAAAATCGGGCTGACTGTCGAGGCTGAGCGTACTGGTAAAGCCGTCTTCTTTCGTCAGAATCTCCCAGGCGCCTTCGGGGGTTTGTTTAATTTCAAACAGGTTAAACTCCACATACCCGAAGAATTCGTTGTTGCCCGGTTTATACCCTGTTTTATTGGTGTATATGACCGGCACAGCCTGTTTTACAGTGCCATCAGGTTGTTTGAGGCTGATTTTTTGTGCGAAATCCACCCCGTCCGGGTTATGCAGAATCCGTTCGGAAAGTTGTTTGGACATCCGCAGATTCTGGTATCCAATCGCCTCAAAACCAATGAGTTGATACAATTGAGCGCTCTTTTTAGGTTGCAACCTGGAATAGACATGGAATAATTCGTGGTACATCGTGGTGGTAAAGGGGTTGGTTTTCCGGGAAACCAGTTCATTGGCTGGAATCACGATGCAGTTTTCCCGGGTGTACCAAACCCCGTCGCCATAATGGCGGCCTTTTGTTTTGATGAGCAGCAAGGTGTCGGGGAAAACTCCCGGAGCGAAGGCCTCACTGGTTTTAAACACTTTTTCAATCACCTCAGCTGTAAACTTTGACTCGGCGTGTGAATAATCGGCCACATCGCTTTTCAAAAATTCGATGTATGCAGGCAGAAAATTTTCCCGGGTATCCGCAGCGCCCAGTTCCTTTTTCATTTGAATGGACATTTCCGCAAGGGTTACTTTTTCAAAATATCCGTTGCGTTTATCGTACGTGATGGCATGAGCCGCAGCAGTACTGTCCAGCAAATAAACGATATGCTTCGCGTCCAGCCGTATTTCTTTCAGAGGGGGTTGCGACTGGCAATTGGTTGCAAGACAAAGCGCAATAAACAGCAGCAAAACGCCCTGTAATCTGCTCGTAATCAAAGAATTATTCATAATTAACTTGTTTTTGTTTTTGGTGCATTTCAAATTTTCGCCTGGCATCGCGTGGTGCTTATTGACGGGGTGATTTCGAGTCACCCCGTCAATATACCTCAATATTACTTCAATCTTTCCGCCACCATCGGCACCCCGATGGATGCGGGTTCGGCGATAATCTTCAGGTTCGGCATTCTTGCCAATTCCGCATTTACCTGCGGCCGCGGGTCAATGTAATAAAAGGGAATATCCGGACGGGCGTATGTCATCAAACCGGCTGCAGGGTACACTTGTAAAGAAGTGCCTACGATTAAAAAAATATCGGCCTGCATAGCCAGTTCCGCCGCCGTTTCCAGCATCGGCACAGCTTCGCCAAACCAGACGATGTGCGGACGCAACTGAAATCCGCGTTCGCAGGTATCGCCCAGCTTAATCTCGGTTTCACAAGGATACACGAGCTGCTCGTAGCGCTCCGAACGCACCTTGCGCAATTCGCCGTGCAAATGCAACACGCGGCGGCTGCCCGCTCGTTCGTGCAGATCATCCACATTCTGCGTAATGATCTGCACCTCAAAATCCCGCTCCAGCGACACCAGTGCCTGGTGGCCCATATTCGGTTGTACCTCAAACAGTTGCGCCCGGCGCTGATTGTAAAACCGCAGCACCAGTTCGGGGTTTTTGGCCCAGGCTTGAGGGGTAGCCACATCTTCAATCCGGTGCTGCTCCCAAAGCCCGTCTGCATCGCGGAACGTGCGGATACCGCTTTCAGCAGATATACCTGCACCGGTCAGTACCACTAATTTCTTCATAGATCGCTATT
>JAYSZC010000703.1:0-3424 GCA_043738235.1 Lewinellaceae bacterium
ATATTGCTTTTTGCCTTTTGCCCCTTGCTTTCACATCAACCATTTTTTCGATCCGGGCAATTTACTCAGCAAATACACACAGCCGAAAGAAATCAACAGGACGAGCGCCGCTTGTGGTATTGCGCCGATAAGCGGATTAACCGTTTGGTTAAAAAACACTTCGGAAGTGGTATGCCAATGTCCGATATAACCGTTTTTTAAAATGTCGAGCACCAGCGCGTGTATAAAATACACCCCGAAACTCAGCGCTGAAAACTGGTGTATCCAGCGATCAAATCTCGGAAAACGGTTTGCGAAGGCCGACCAGTCGTGCCACCTGAGCCAGCTGAACAACGCCACGGTCATCAACACCACATTGGGGCTGAAATAGACAAAAAGCGTTTGATCGTGGGCGCCTTTTTGCAGGGAAAGCCACCAGGTACCCAAAGCTGTCACCGCCGGCATCAGCAAAGCGAGCGCATACAATACGTTTCTCCAGGGTTGTGGCAGGCTGTAGGTTCCGAGGTAATAGCCCAGCACGTAAAATCCGATATAACCCAGCCAGCCGATATATTCTACGATAAAAAAACCGGGTATAAGGTGCTGCGTCGCAGTAATACTAAACGCAACCACTAAAAAATATTCAATATCGCGGCGTTGCGCATGTTGTATAAAAATACGGAAGGTAGGCGTCAGCAGGTATAAACTCATGATCATAGGCACAAACCACAAATGGTAGTACACATCTTCAAAGAAGATCATATTCAACACCTCAGCTGCCCGGGGCAATTCGGTTCCGCTGCTGAACAACGAAAGGCGGTATTGGTAGACCATGTACACTACCGTCCAGAATGCAAACGGCAGTAAAACGCGTACGATCCGTTTGCGCAAAAACTGTCCTGTCGACTCCGGCCTGGAAGGATCGAGTAAAAAACTGCCGCTGAGCATAATGAAAAACGGCGTCGCCCAACGCAACAGGCTGCAGTAAATATTGCCTGTCCACCAACGCACATCCATACTGTCAGCAGGATCAAAATCGGGCAGGTAAGTGCCGGTTGAGTGAATAAATATGACTGAAATAGCCGCAAAGGAGCGGATATAATTCGCATATAAGCGATTAAATCGTCGGGGAGATTCCGATGTTTTTGATGTTTCTGACATCTTCCATTATAGAGGTGAGAGGGTGAGAAGTGAGAGGGTGAGAGCCGACTTTGTACTTGCCACGGACTGACGACTTCGCACTTCGCACTGATGACTTATTTAGAAATCCATCCGGTCACTTCACCGAAGCCGATCCGTACACCGTCTTTTTCAGCGTGGCCCCGCAGGGTCAGGGTATCGCCGTCTTCCAGAAAGGCGCGTGAAATGCCGCCCGGCAGGGGGATCGGTTTTTTGCCGCCCAAAGTCATTTCAAGCAGGGAGCCGTAACTAGCCGGAGTTGGGCCGCTGATGGTGCCGGAAGCCATAAGGTCGCCGACCTGCACATTACAACCATTCACGGTATGGTGTGCCAGTTGTTGTGCCATCGACCAGTACAAATGCCGGGTATTGGAACGGGAAATGACCGTTTCCTGCACGCTATTACGTGGTTTGATGGCTACTTCCAGGTCAATATCGTATTGTTGCCGGCCTTTTTGTTGCAGGTATGACAAGGGAGCGGGCGTTTGTTTGGGGCCTTTTACGCGAAATGGTTTCAGGGCTTCCAAAGGAACAATCCAGGGCGACACGCTGGAACCGAAATTTTTACCCAGAAACGGCCCCAGCGGAACATATTCCCAGCGCTGAATATCGCGGGCGCTCCAGTCGTTGAAAAGCAGGAGACCGAAGATATATTCGTCGGCCTTGTCAATTGGAATGGGCTGTCCCAGTTCGCTGTTTTTGCCGATCACAAATGCCATTTCCAATTCAAGATCAAGTTGTTGAGAAGGCGCGTACACAGGGGTTTCCTGGCCTTGGGGTATGATTTGTCCCCAGGGACGGCGAATGGAAGTGCCACTCACCACGATAGAAGATGCCCTGCCGTGATAACCTACCGGAAGCCAGCGCCAGTTGGGCAGCAAAGGGTTGTCGGGGCGAAACATTTTGCCCACATTCGTAGCATGTTCAATGCTGCTGTAGAAATCAGTGTAATTGGGCACGGATACCGGCATGAGCATGGTAGCGCTGCGCCGCTCGCACAGCAGTTGCGCGGCGTTGGCCGGCGCTTCCGGTTGGAGCAGCCATTCTTGTACTTTCCGCCGGATACGGTTGGTTACGGGTTTGCCGAGCGCTATGAATTCATTCAGGGTATGTTGCCCAAATACTTTTTTGAAAAAACGAGATTTGCCGAACAAACCGGCAGCGGCAGCAGCCTGCAAATCGACGATATGATCTCCAATCGCCACACCTGCGCGCGGTCGACCGTCGCCGCTGTGAAAAATACCAAAAGGCAGGTTATGAATGGTAAAGTCGGTATTGGCAGGGACAGAAAGCCACATGATGGTGAGTGCGTAAATGTTAAGATCGTACGGAAGGGGCGCGCAAAAGTCGGAAATCTCCGGCGAAATCTACTTTTTTCGCTTTTTTTTTGCACTTTTGGGGAATGAAACAAATACGAATCTCAGAAAAACAACAAATCGGCTATTACATGGACGGGCCGAAGCACGACACGCCGATTGTATTGCTCCATGGTTTTTGCGAAGACTCATCTGTCTGGGCGCCTATGTTGCCCCATCTTGAACAATTGCCGCTGATTCGAATGGATTTACCGGGTTTCGGCGGTTCGGATCTGCCTCCATCCGCCCGTATGGAACATTACGCTGATGCGCTCCATGCGGCGCTCCTGTTGCTGGACGTTCGGCGTTGTGTGCTGATCGGGCATTCTTTAGGCGGTTACATCGCGCAGGAATTCCTGCTCCGCCACCCGGAAATGTTAGCCGGCGCAGGCCTGTTTCATTCGCATCCATACCCCGATAATGCCGAACGTATCGTTATCCGCAAACGGGGCATTGAAACGTTGCAGCAGGGAAAAAAGGACTTGTATATATCGCAGCTGTTTCCGGGTTTGTTCGCACCGGCCTACGCTGCTGCGCGCCCGGAAGTGGTTCAGGCATTGATAGAAACAGGAAAAAAACAACAGGCAGCAGGCATTATCGCAGCCATTGAAGCGATGATTGAGCGGCCTGCTTACCTCCAGGCTTTGGAAAATGCACATTGCCCAGTGCAGTTTTTACTGGGCGCCGAAGATGCGATCATTCCGATCGACGGCGCCTTAAAAGCGGTTGCCAAGCCGGCTGTGTGCGATTTGCACGTACTGCCGGGGGTTGGGCACATGGGTATGTGGGAAGCGCCGGAAAAATGCGCGCAATACGTACGGGAATTTTATTCTTTGGTGTCCACTCACATTCTCCCAACTCCTTCGGCAATTCAGTAAGCCCGCACAGCCCCAGATCCAAATAAGGATCGC
>JAYSZC010000704.1:0-8890 GCA_043738235.1 Lewinellaceae bacterium
CGCGTTGTCCCCATTATTCCTACGAGGGAAAAAATCCGTGTCCAATCCTTTAAATCCGTGTTCCATCACGCTACGAGGGGAAAATCCGCGTCCCCATTATTCCTACCAGGGGAAAAATCCGTGTCCAATCCTTTAAATCCGTGTTCCATCACTCTACAAGGAGAGAAATCCAAGTGCCTTTTAACATCACCTTTTTCAATCCGAAAGCCTACCTTCGCCCTCCGAAGATGAGTAATCTACAACACCTGCTCGAAGCCTACCGCAAACATCCCGCGGTCATTAAAATTGCCCAAAGCCTTGAAAATCAATCTACTCCACTGCGTATGCAATTGGCAGGCCTCACTGGAGCACAGGAATCTTTTGTCCTGTCGGCAACGGCTTTGTTGTGCCGCCCGAAGACGTCCACGCATCTTTTCATCGCCAATGCGAAAGAAGAAGCCGCTTACCGGCACAATGACCTGGAGGGATTGTTGCCCGGACAAGCCACTTATTTTTTCCCGGATTCCTTTAAACGCCCCGCTTTTTTTGACGACTTGCATGCCACCCAGATGTTGCAGCGCAGCGAGTTGGTGAGTAAAATAACGGCCCCAACGAGTACCGGCACACAAAGCACGGTGATCGTCACGTATCCCGAAGCGCTTTTTGAAAAAGTAGTGAAGCCGGAAATATTGCAGCAGAGCCGTATCGAAATACAACAGGGCGAAAAAGTAGACGTCGATTTCGTCATGCAGGTTTTGATCGAATACGGCTTTGAACGGATGGATTTTGTGTACGAGCCGGGCCAGTTCAGTATCCGGGGCGGCATTGTCGACCTGTTTTCTTATGGCAATGAACTGCCTTACCGGATCGAATTATTCGACGATGAGGTGGAAAAAATCAAAACCTTCGATCCGCTCACCCAACTCAGCCGGCAGGAGCTCAGCCGGGTCGCTATTGTCCCCAACCTGAATACCCGTTTCCGGCAGGATCAGAAAGTATCGCTGTTACAGATACTGCCCAAAGACACGGTGATTTGGATTCGCGATTTGCAATTCCTGGTGGATCGCCTGCAATACTGCTTCGAACGCGCCGAACAATTTGCCGGCAAACTGAATGCGCTCGATTCAGCCGAACTGCGCGATATTTTTCGTGACCGGGCCTTCCTCTATCCCGGTGATGTGGCGGAAGACATGGCCGGACGTCCCCTGGTTTTTCTGGAAGGGAAACTGGAGCTATGGCAAAAAAGTTTTCCGGGTTTGTTTACATAAGACAGATGCACTGCTCATGGCAAAAGCGTATAGTGGTGTTTTTTACGCAGCCTGCTGCAATCTTTCCAGGGCTTTCTCCAGCATCAGTTCACGGACTTGCTCCTTGTTCATGGTTTTAACCAAGTCATAGGGCAACTTGATGATATAGTACTGCGAACCGTCTTTCTCGACCCAACTATCATCTGTCCATTTCTCTGTATTTACGCAGGAAAAGAGAATATTTACATTCAAATCACCCAAATAGTTCTTGATATATTGATAATCAAGGAGATCATAAATCTCTTCATCTGCTGCAAGCGTTACTTTAGCCATAGGTTGAAATTTTACGCAGCCTGCTGCAATCTTTCCTCCAACATTTCCTGCATTAACTCGCGGACTTGCTCCTTATTCATAGTTTTAACCACATCATACGGCAACTTAATGATATGGAACGGTGTACCGTCTTTCTCGATCCAACTATCATCTTCCCAATCATCGGTCTTTACACAAGAGAAGATAATACTTACATTTAATTGTCGGAATCGTTCCATTATAGCATCCCGGTCGAGAAGATTGTAGACCGCTTCATCTGCTGCAAAGGTGACTTGAGCCATTTGTATAAATTTTTAAAATTACTGCTTTCAGATTTGCATAACAAAACTACACTCTTTTTCCGAAAAACAAATGGTTCTCTAGTTGTCATTCTTATTGCCTGGCGGCCTTGCCATGCGATCAACAGGTTTTCTAATTTGATTATCAAAGTGCAACGGGTAAAGAAAGATTTTTCGTTTTTCCTCGATCAGACATTCATGATTCGTCCCAAGAAACTGGACGATATAATCAAGGTGCATACTTGTTAGCCACTTACTCCGATATCGTCTGTCTACTCCCCTTCTGGTCACGCCATATTTCCAAACCATACCTTTTTGCAAAAAGCATGTACCGCTATTGCAATGATAGCACGTATAAAATCCGTCCTCGAATGCCACCAAAACATACTGCTCCGCTTCTTCAAATTCTTTGATCTGTTTATCGAGTTCTTTAAGTCGCCATTCTTTTAACTGCAACTCCCCGTGCTCATCGATATACGCCACGTCGTCCCAGGCAAGATTTTTCTGGTCAGTAATGATTTCCTGCCTGTCCGGTCGGAATAGATAGCAAAAAGCCAACAGGAACAATATGGCTAACATGCCTATCCGGATAAACTTGTTATGCTGTTTTGTTTCAGTCTCTTGATCGGGTTGAAACAGTTCTCCCATAGCGCCAGGAATATTTATATTTTGTATTACGCGTGATGCCTTTCCGTATACTTTTGGCCACGCTCCTTAAAAATAGTAACTTTCCTGCAAAGATATACCCATAGTTCATTATTCCAATAAAATTCTTGTAATTTTAATGATCTTATTTCATTTTTATTAAAATGGAAACCAGCAGAATTGAACAAGGCGCCCGGCTACAGCAGCTCATCAAAGCCCTGAAAACCAACCAAACCGGGTTTGCCGATTTTGTCAACGTGTCTCAGTCGAACATCAACAAGATGGTACGGGGTGTCAAAGGCATTTCCAAAACGGTCATAAACGGATTGTTATTAGGTCATAAAAATGTCAATGTGCATTGGCTGCTCACAGGGGAAGGCGAGATGTTTTTGGTAGCGCCGGCTGCGCCCATCGACCAGGTGGCGGAAACGGCTGCGCCGTACGGCAAAGGCGCTATGCTCCTTGCAGAAGTAGAGGGCGTTTTGGAGGCGCATAAACGGGAGATCAAGGCGCTGCAGGAGCGCGTCGCGCGTTTGGAAGAGGAACTGGAAACGTTGCGAAAATAAGTAGCCGTCCGCACAAAGGCGGCCAGAATGCCTACTTCCCGAGCAACACAATACCAAACTCTGAATCAACACTCACTTTACCGGCAGTCACCCGGACTTGCCGGCCGGAGTAGTAATCCTGCAGCAGCGTGCCGTCGGGGAAAACGCCCTGAACGGCAATCTCCTTTTTCCCTTTGGGTAAATCCAGCCCTGCCACAACAGCATCTTCAAATCCGCCGGATTGAAACACGCGTTTGAAGGTATAGGGTTTGTTGGAAAGCATGGCGTGTACGCCGGCGCCGACGGCAGGATGTGCCCGGCGGAAGCGACCCAGTTTTTGCCAGTGCGCCAGTACATCCTGCGTCTGAAAACCGTTTCGCCCGGCATTGGCGGCCAGTTCATCCCAGTTCATAAAGGAGCGCAGCGTGGCGTCGCCCTGGGTGCCGGGGATTTGTAGCGAGCGGTTGGTTTCGTCGCCGTAATACACCTGGGAAGCTCCGGGGCACAGTAGTAGTTTCGTGGCAGTTTCCATCGGTTTGTTGCGGGCAGGGTCGAAGGGACTTCCGTCGTCGTGCGAACTCATGTAATTGAGCACACTCTTCCCTTTGAGCGTTCCATTCAGCAAGGTGGAGTATTTGGAAAAAATATTTTCGTAGCCGTTTTGCGCGTCGTCTTTGAGGTCAAAATTGATAAGGCTGGTAAAACCGTTATCAAAATAGTCTACTTTTTTATCGCCGAAATCGTAGAGGCGTCCGTTGGAAATTCTATAAAAATACACCTCCCCAACCATGTAGAACGGGTTGTTATCCAGCACTTTAGCGGGGTTATTTTTTTTCCAGTCGGCAAAAGCCAGGTCGGCTTCCTTGCGCAGTTCGGCCCAGACCGATTCTTCCACGTGTTTGGCGGTATCGCAGCGATAACCGTCCACGCCGTATTGGCGGACATAGTCGGTCAGCCATTTGATGAGGTAAAATCGCGGCGCGCGCGGATAGCCGGTGCGTTTGAAAAAAGCGTCGAGTTCGGCCACTTCTTTGTCGTACCGGCCTTCTTTTTTCCATTTTTCCACCAAAAACGCGGGTAAATCTACCGGAGCATTGCTGTCCGTTTTGATGTCGGGCAGGTTTTTGACCAAGGTACATTCAATGGTCGATCGGTAGTCTTTGTACGTGCATGGCGGTTCTGTGCGCACCCAATCCGGCCAGACGGGGTCTTGTTTGGTTTCCGGGCCGGTATGGTTGATAACCACATCGAGTATGATACGAATACCGCGTTGATGGGCTTTTTTGACCAATTCGGCCAGTTCTTTTTCGGTACCGAAATTGGGGTCGAGCCGCGTCCAGTCTTTGGTCCAGTAGCCGTGAAAGCCGTAGGTAACGCCGGTTCCTTCATCCACAAAATCGTGGACTTGTTCCACCACCGGCGTAAACCAGATGGCCGTAATACCCAGTTTATCAAAATAACCTTCCTCTATTTTTTGGGTAATGCCTTTGATGTCGCCACCCATAAATCCGCGCAAAGTGGCGGTGGGTGTGCTGCGGCCAAAATTCAGGTCGTTCTTGGTGCTGCCGTTGTTAAAACGGTCGGTCAGCATAAAATATACATTGGCATTTTCCCAGTAAAACGGGGTTTTGGCGCCGCCACTGCCGGTAGCCTGTTGCGGGCCTTTGCACGCGGTAATGGAAAGCAGGAGCAGGCCGAAAAGGAAGAGTAATCGTTTCATAATGTAGGATGATTTTGGGGTTGTGTCAGAAGGCCCGGAGGGCCTATTGACACAACCCCTGTTTTGAGGCCGCAAGGTAATACGTTCCGCTCATTTGCCCTGACTTCCTGTTATTTGAAAACATTCGACAAGCCAGGCAGCCAGCGCCCCACTTTTTGACAATACTGCTCGTATTCCATGCCGAATTTCCGGCGCAGATAGGGTTCTTCGTAGAACAGGATAAACAAATTGAACACGAGGAATACCCCGACAGCGTACCACATCAGCGCCATCGAAGCGAAGAAAATATGTTCCCCGAGCAGGACGATTATCACACCGACATACATCGGGTTGCGCACATAGCGATACAAACCGCTGACCACCAAATGCCGGGCAGGATCGGCGGGAGAAAGCGTGCCTTTGCCTTCAATCGCAAAAGCATAAATACAGTGGAGCAGGATACCCGCACCCGGCAGGATAAGTGCCACGCCCATCCATTCGTGTCCATGCCAAGGCTCCGTTTCCCATTGTAAATCAAATAAATAGTATGGCAGCAGAACGGTAACCGTTCCGGGACAGAGCAGTGTCCACAGCAGGTTTCGCAAAAAAAGGCCCATTGTTATCTCGTTTTAACCCATTTGAGTGTTTTCCGCAGCCCGTTGATGCTGATTTCCACGAAATAAATACCAGTGGGCAGGTGTCCAAATCCTGCCAAAGGAACGCGGTTTCCCCTTCCAATACAGGTATTTTCTTAAAAAATACGTTCCCGGAAGCTGCGATCACGCGCAGTTCGGCTTCTTTCGCCGGCGTGTGGTTCTCAAATACCAACTCCGCATCACCGGCAGCAGGGTTGGGCGTTATTTTCATATTTGAAAAATCAGCCTCGGGATCGACGGTCGCAACACTCGGATCAACAACCGAAATGCGCACACGGCGGATGTTTTCCCTGAAAACGACCACCTGCGGGATCAGCACCAGGTCATCGGCCTACACCGCAGTCTGTCCAAATTGAAGTATACCCCCTGTGCCTGCATCCCTGACGGACCAGTTCAGCAGCGTGCCGGTTGCCGGTTTGAATGCCTGGGGCTTGCGAATGGCCACGTCGGCAGTGAGATCGTCATTCGGGCAGTTATCATTGGCAAAAAGGGCGTTCGATTCCAGCCAGGCGACCACTGACCAGCCCCCCTGCGCTCGCGCAAATTTAGGCTTTTGAAAGAATCGTTCGTTTATTTAACTTTAAGAATAGAATTCCCGCCAATCCGTCACTTTTTTCTATTTGACCCGGTCAAAATGGCTTTGCAAAATAAAGATAACTGCCACATTTACAGCCACACTTCTCATTTTTGAGTTTGGAAATAAATTTGATAAAGAGTCCTTGCCAAGGGTACATTTACCACTCAACGAATCAACAACTCAATGACCTACGATAATTTCACGATAAAAGCCCAGGAAGCCATCCTGCAGGCCCAGCAAATCGCCGCCGGATACGAACAGCAAAATGTGGATAGTTCCCACCTGCTCAAAGGGATTCTCAATGCCGACGACTCGGTGACCGATTTTTTATTGAAAAAAACGGGCGTCAACATGCCCCGTTTTGAAGAAGAATTAGACAAACTTATCTGGGAAACACCCAAAGTAAAAGGCGCTGATAAACAATACCTGAGCAACGAAGCCAACAAAGCAATTGCGACGGCCAAAGCCATGCTCAAGGATTTCGGCGACGAGTATATTTCGCTCGAACTGCTGCTGCTGGGTATTGCCAAAGGCGCGGACAAAACCGCCCGCCTGCTGCGCGATAACGGCGCCACCCTCGACGCTTTGACCGCTGCGGTGAAAGAACTCCGCAAAGGCCGTAAAGTGACCGAACAAACCACCGAACACGTTTACAACGCACTCCAGAAATACGCCATCAACCTGACTGAACAGGCTGAAAACGGCAAACTCGACCCCGTTATCGGACGCGACGAAGAGATTCGCCGCGTATTGCATATCCTCAGCCGCCGCAAGAAAAACAACCCGGTCGTCATCGGCGACCCGGGCGTAGGTAAAACGGCCATTGTGGAAGGCATCGCCTGGCGGATCGTCAAACACGACGTGCCGGAAACCCTGTCCGGTAAAAAAATATTCAGCCTCGACCTCTCCGCGCTGATCGCCGGCGCGAAGTACAAAGGCGAATTTGAAGAACGCCTCAAAGCAGTCATCAAAGAGGTGGTGGATTCCAACGAACAGGTTATTTTGTTTATCGACGAAATTCATACGCTCGTTGGCGCAGGCGGCGGACAAGGGGCTATGGATGCCGCCAACATCCTGAAACCGGCCCTCGCGCGCGGCGAACTGCGCACCATCGGCGCGACCACGCTCGATGAATACCAGAAATATTTTGAGTCGGATAAGGCGCTCGAACGCCGTTTTCAGGCCGTTTATGTGGATGAACCGAGCCTGGAAGATACCATTTCCATCCTGCGCGGTATCCGGGAAAAATATGAGAATTACCACAAAGTGCAAATCCTCGACGAAGCGGTAGTCGCTGCTGCAGAACTCTCCCACCGCTATATTTCGGAACGAAAACTGCCGGATAAAGCCATCGACCTCATCGACGAAGCGGCTGCCAAACTGCGCCTCGAACTCGACTCCGTTCCCGAAGACGTGGACAAACTCGACCGCCAGATGCGGCAGATGGAAATCGAACGCGAAGCGATCAAACGCGACAACGACGCACGGAAACTGGATGCGATGAACAAACAAATCCAGGATTTGCGCGAAAAACTCGACAGCCTGCGCGCCAAATGGACTTCCGAAAAAGAAATCGTGGAGGCTATCCAGAATTGTAAACAAAAACTGGAGGAACTGCATATTCAATACCAGCGGGCCGAGCGGGAAGGCAACCTCGAAGTGGCGTCCAAAATAAAATACCAGGATATTCCGGCGCAGGAAGCTATGCTGAAAGCTGCCGAGGATAAACTCGGCCAATTGGCGCCCGAAAGCCGTATGACCACACAAACGGTGACGGCCAACGACATCGCCGAAGTGGTGGCGCGCTGGACCGGTATTCCGCTGGCGAAAATGATGAAAGGGGAGAAGGAACGCCTGCTGCACCTCGAAACGGAGCTGCACAAACGTGTGATCGGACAACACGAAGCCGTGGTGGCCGTTTCGGATGCCATTCGCCGCAGCCGCGCCGGACTCAGCGATCCCGACAAACCCATCGGTTCGTTTATTTTCTGCGGCCCGACAGGGGTAGGTAAAACTGAACTCGCCAAAGCGCTCGCCGATGTGCTGTTCGATGATGAAAAAGCCATTACGCGCATCGACATGTCGGAATACCAGGAAAAGCACAGCGTTTCGCGCCTCGTGGGTGCGCCGCCGGGTTATGTGGGCTACGATGAAGGCGGTCAACTGACCGAAGCTGTGCGCCGCCGCCCGTATTCCATCGTGCTACTGGATGAAATTGAAAAAGCGCACCCGGATACCTTCAATATCCTCTTGCAGGTGCTCGACGACGGGCGACTGACGGATAACAAAGGCCGCACCGCGAATTTCAAAAATACCATCATCATTATGACTTCCAACCTGGCAAGCGATCGCATCATGGAAGCATTTGAAGACCTCGATGCGTTGCCGGAAAAACGCCAGCACGAGGTGTTTGAAACCGCAAAATCGGAAGTGATGGATGCGCTGAAACAGAGTCTCCGGCCTGAATTTTTGAACCGGATCGATGAAGTGGTGGTATTCCACCCGCTGCTGAAAACCCAGGTGGCTCAAATCCTCGAAATCCTGCTCAAAGAAATCCGGGAAATGCTCGTCCACCAGGAACTGCAACTCGATGTTACCAAAGAGGCTTCCAAAGTGCTGGTGGATATTGGCTTCGACCCGCAATTCGGCGCCCGCCCGCTCAAACGCACCTTGCAACGCGAACTCGTCAACGAACTCGCCAAACACCTGCTCGCCGGCAACTATATCAAAGGCGATACCGTACTGATCGATGCCGATGGCGCGGGCCTGTTGTTCGGAAGAAAATCGGTGGTAGAAGGGAAAAATGTGGTGACGAAGAAACTGGAAGCGTAACAGAAGTGAGAAGTGAGAAGTGAGAAGTGAGAAAATCCCCCTTGGCGGCTCTGATGGTTTTTGGTTCGGTTTTTCAGGCCTGTAATCTTGAATCGTGTT
>JAYSZC010000705.1:0-8889 GCA_043738235.1 Lewinellaceae bacterium
GTTTGTCAATTCGAAAGACGAAATTGACGCACTTCATTATTATGGCGCTTTAGCCGCTTGAATTCGTTAAAAATCCCCCGCTTTTTGAGCGGAGCATTGGTTATTGAGATATTGGGATATTGCTACTTAACTAATTGATGATGAATATCTCAATAACCTAATATCCCAATATCCCTCTACCTAGCGCACAATCAGCACCGGAATACTCACCGCGTGTCGCACCGCTCCGATGGTGGTCCCGAATATCAGGTCTTTGAGTACCCGGTGCCCGTGGGCGCCCATGACCAGCAAATCGACCTTTTTTTCATTCACCAGCAGGGGAATGGCTTTTTTGGCCGGGCCGTAGCCGATAACCGTTTCGCATTGATAGCCCAGTTTGATGAGGGATTCCTGGTATGCTTCCAGGTATTTGAGGTCGGCATGGGTTTCGTAATCCTGGATTTCGCTGCCCATTACCCAGGCGCCGGCTGTTTCAACTGCATGGATGAGGTAGTATTTCGCGGTTTTGCCGCCGATATGCAGGGCGTGTTCCAGCGTTTTCTGGTCGGCTTCGGAAAAGTCTACTGCAACGGCAATTTCCTGGTATTCAGGTGTTTGTATGGCAGAAATGGTTTTGAAATTTCCGTGCGGCACCTGTGTTTTGGTTTTGGGTAAATTGACCAGAATCGGACGCAATACAATATACACCAGCATGGTGGCGGCCCCGAATAACAAGGGCAGGACGATCCATTGAACGAGCCACAAGTATTTGCCGCTGTTGGCCAACCAGCCCAAAACTTCCTCGTATACGAGCCATACATTGAGCGAAACAATAATAGCGGCGCTCGTCCAGCCGCCCACTTTAGCCCAAAAGCCGATGGCGTAATCGCCCATACGCCGTTTGCTGCTAACATAATGCAGCAATGGAATAACGGCAAAACCTAATTGCATACTCAGCATTACCTGGCTCATCACCAGCATGTCGCCGGTAGCAGATTCGCCGAAAACGGAAATGACAATAATGGCCGGTATCACTGCCAGCAAGCGCGTAAGAAGTCGCCGCAGAAAAGGCGCGATCCGCAGGTGCAGGTAACCTTCCATCACGATTTGTCCGGCCAGGGTGCCGGTGACGGTGCTGCTTTGCCCGGCAGCGATCAGGGCAATGGCAAAAAGTGCAGGCGCATAATCTTTCCCCAGCAAAGGCTCCAGCAGGCGGTGCGCATCCTGAATTTCAGAAACGCCGTTGTACCCGTTTTTGTGGAAAACCGCCGCAGCCAGTATCAAAATGGCGGCATTGACAAACAATGCCAGGTTGAGCGCAATGGCCGAGTCGATTATGTTGTATTTGATCGCGCGGCGCAGCCCTTGCGGGTCGCGGGTCACTTTGCGCGACTGTACCAGCGCGGAATGGAGGTACAGGTTGTGCGGCATAACCGTAGCGCCGATGATACCAATCGCGATAAAAAGCGCTTCTGTTGTAGGAATGCTCGGGATAAAACCAACCACCACTTCGCTCATTTCGGGTTTGGCCAGTACCATCTGAACGGCAAACGCGCCGCCGATAATAAGAATCAGGGCGAGGATAAATGCCTCCAGGCGGCGGATGCCGAGTTGCATTAAAGAAAGAATCAGGAAAGCATCTAATACGCTCAGCCCCACGCCCCAGATGAGCGGAATACCAAACAATAACTGCAATCCGATCGCCATACCGACTACTTCTGCCAGGTCGGTGGAGGCAATCGCGATTTCGGCCAGGATATAATTGAAAATATTGGCAGCCGGGTGATAGAGTTCGCGCGATGCCTGCGCCAGGTCGCGCTGCGCCACCACGCCCAAGCGGGCGCACATACTTTGTAACAACAGGGCAATCATGTTGGACATTAGCAATACCCATAGCAGGGAATAGCCGAAACGGCTCCCACCGGCCAGGTCGGTAGCCCAGTTGCCGGGATCCATATAACCCACGCTGACAAGATATGCCGGCCCCAGAAAAACAAAAAGACGACGCCAGAAACCACCTTTTATATTGGTTTCAACGGTGCTGTGCACTTCTGAAAGGGAGCGCTCCGGGTGTACCCGAGAATTAGGATTGGGTTGTTTTTTTTTCATGGGAATGCTGTTTTTGGGTTGATAAAAGTTGATGAGGGTTGATGAGGTTGATATTCAACGGCTCGAAAATGGAGCGATTTTACTTTTTCCGAGTAGATGAATATCAACCTCATCAACCCTCATCAACCTTCATCAACTTTATCAACCTTCATCAACTTTTTCTCACAAAAAGATTCTGCGCCACTTTATCGCTCAGCGTCACTTCCGCATTTTCGCCGATGCGTACCTGTACAGACTGGTCATAATCGGTACGAGCGGTCAGGAGGACTTCGACGCCGAGTGCCAGGCCAATTTGGTCGAGATACTGCAAAAAAGGAGTGGCATGGTCATCCACGCCCGTCACGATACCCCGCTGACCGGGTTGGAGCACTGCCAATCGCACCTGCTGGCGATACGTCCAGCGGCCTTCCGCGTCCGGAATCGGATCGCCATGCGGGTCGAAACGCGGGTGACCGAGAAAGGTATCGAGGCGCTCGACCAGCAATTCGCCCTGCACGTGTTCAAGTTGTTCGGCCAGGTCGTGTACCTCGTCCCAGGCAAATCCGAGTTTTTCTACCAAAAACACTTCCCACAAGCGGTGTTTGCGTATGAGTACGGTGGCTACATGCCTGCCCTCTTTGGTCAGCGCAACGCCCCGGTATTTTTCATATTTGATCAACTGTTTGTCAGACAAACGTTTGAGCATATCCGTAACCGAAGCAGCAGCCGTATTCATGGCGCTTGCAATGGAATTAGTTAACACGGCTTTACCGTCTTTTTCGGCAAGTTTGAAAATGGCTTTGAGGTAGTTCTCCTCAGCGGTTGAGATTGTCATGGCAGACCTGTACGATCGGGTGGTTTATTCTACGAAAATAAAATTTAAGGCAAAGTTATAATTATTTTTAGATTCACCTAAAAAATATTTTAAAAAAATATTGCCCTTTAGCCCCCCTCATTCCTCATCCCCCATCCCTATCCTTCAGGGCATTTCCGACACAAACCGGCAGAAATCTTCCGCCAGCAGGAGCGTTTTTCCCTGAAAATAGCGTTTGGCGTACAAGTGCCGCTGCATGGCAGGCCACACAGCCGGATCCTTTTCAATGTAGGTCATCAGCGTTCGCAGCACTTTGAAATAACGCGACAGGTCGTTTTGCTGCGGAATGTCGCGGGCGCCGAAACGGGTCATGGTTGTTTGAAAAACCGGAAAATCATAAGGCGCGTAACTTTCGGGATAACGGAAGGCTAAATAAATCGCAATCATTTGAAAATCACCGTGGTAATGGTTGTTTTCCACAGAGCTGATATTGGCTTTTTTGTAGTCCTGCAACAAAGTATCACAGCCAAACAGGAAACGCCCGGTGCGCGCTTCCACTTCTTTGGTTTCGTTGAACAAATCGTCGAACATCAGACGTACGGTCATCGGATCGAACTTCCAGAATTCGGCCATCATACGTTTGGGATACCAGCTGCTTGTCTGCCACAGGCGGCGCGTTTCCGAATTTTGAAAACAGCGGTCGAACATGGCAGCCTGATCGGCGTCGTCCGGGTTCCAGTTTTCCTGAAAATGCTGCACGGATTCCCACTTGTGTGCGAAAGGATGTGTTTTGATGGATAACAGCCAATTCTTGTAAGAATTTACGGAAGACTGGATTTTTGAAAGGAGCATTTCGAATAGATTTATGTGGATACAGATACCGGTGTTTGTCGCAGCCTTGGATGCATCACTGCAAACCACAAGGGCGGCAACAATGCAAGGATAATACTGGTCGGATAGCCGAAAGGCAGTTGCGGGCTTTGGCCTATATGCCTGAGTATCTGATATTTACGCGTGGCTTTAAAGTGATGGTCGCTGTGCCGGGTCAGTTCGTACAAAAAAATACGGCCCAGTTCGTGGTTGCTGTTCCAGGAGTGCCCGGGGCCGACCGGTTCCGGCCTGCCGGAGTCCAGCAGGCGGCGGCGCAAACCATAATGTTCGATGTAATTAATTGTTTCCAGCAACAAGATACCGATTGCGGCAACTACCAAAGCAGCTAACACCCCGGCCCAACCAAACAACCAGGCGATACCTGCCAGCCAGGCTGTTTGAAAGACGGTAAAACGCAGCATTTCATTGTGCCACGACCATTCCGCGAGGCCTTCTTTTGTCAGGCGTTCGCGTTCGATGGCCCAGGCGCTGCGCCAGCTGCCTGTGACCGAACGCAGCCAAAAAGCAAAGACATGCTCGCCGAAACGCGCCGAAGCCGGGTCTTTGTCGGTCGCTACATGCTTGTGGTGGCCGCGGTTGTGCTCCACAAAAAAGTGCTGGTACAAGGCGGGGAGCAATAACAGTTTCGACAGGTTTTGTTCCAGGCGATTGTTTCGGTGCCCCAGTTCATGCGCGACATTAATCCCGTTTGCGCCAATGATAATTCCTACGCCCAGGGTAAGTCCGGTAAGTTCCGGGCTGCTGATACTGCCCGAGGTAACTACCTGTACATACCAGATGACAATACCAAAAACGAGCGGGATATTCAGGTACAGTAACCAATCAAAAAAGCGGATGCCCGACCGGCTGTTTTCCAGTTCAGGCAATACGTTGGCCGTTGATTCGGGGGTAAAAATTTCCGCCACCGGTATGATCACAAATGCCAGCAATACGGTCGCCCAGGCCCAGCCTCCCTGCCAGTACAACGCCGCCAAAGCGCTGGCCGGCAGCAGGTATGCGCTTAAGTACTTGATGTCTTTCATGTTTGTAGCCGGGTATGTGAAGATTGGATGCATTAAAGGCATCAATTTTCTCCTTGCAAAACTATTCAAAATCTGATTTGTTTCGGTACCGTACTTTTGCAGGCCTTTTTATAAATCTGCACACACCTGATATGGATTTTTTTCAACTCAAAATAAAAGCAATTACTGCGGAAACCCCCGACACGGTCACGCTGGAATTGGATATTCCGCAAGAACTTGCGCCTTTATTCACCTATAAACAAGGGCAATATATCTCGATCCGCCATGAAGACGACGGACACGAACTGCGCCGCTCGTATTCCATGTCATCCAGCCCGACCGAAGGGCGCCTGGCTGTTACGGTAAAAAAAGTAGAAGGTGGAAAAGTTTCAACCTGGCTGCACGACACCATTAAAACAGGAGACAGCATTGAAGTAGCAGCCCCGCAAGGGCGTTTTTCCAGCGACCTGAATCCCGACAAACGCCGCACGTACTATCTATTCGGCGCGGGTAGCGGCATTACACCCCTGATGTCGATCATCAAAACGGTGCTGGAAAACGAGCCGATGAGCGCCATTTTCCTGCTCTATGGCAGCAGAAATGAAGAACAGATCATCTTCCGCGATGCCCTGGATGCGCTTTCCGAACGGTATGTCGGCCAGTTACACGTCGAGCACTTGTTGAGCCAGCCCAAAAAAGACAGCGCCGGAGGTGGCATTTTTGGCATTTTCAAAAAATCCAGCACCAACTGGAAAGGCAAAACGGGCCGGATAGATGGCCGGATCGCTACACATTTTCTCGATGAAAATATGCCCCACGGGCCGGAGGGCGACTGTATGTACTTCGTCTGCGGCCCCGGCTCCATGACGGAGACGGTGAAAACAACCCTGCTGGCACGGGGCATACCTGCCAAACAGATTCATACCGAACATTTTGTCAATGCCAACCACATACCGGGCGAATTTGCCGCCGCAGGCCCTGCCGGCAAACGGGTGATCGTACACCTGAAAGGGGAAAAAATTGAATTGGCGATACCCGACGGCGCTACCATCCTCGACGTGCTGGTAAAAGAAAAATACGATCCGCCCTATTCCTGCACCGCCGGCGCCTGCTCCACCTGTATGGCCAAAGTCATCAGCGGAAAAGTAACCATGGACGCCTGCTACGCCCTCGACGACGACGAAGTAAAAGCCGGTTATATTCTCACCTGCCAGTCGCACCCGGAAACGGCCGTCGTGGAGTTGAGTTATGATATGTGAGGGTAGCACAGCCCTCAAGCCATGTCGTTGACTTAGCGAAGAGGTGTCATTTGCGACCTTTCTTTGGTTAGCCAGCCGCAGCGCGGCGGTCATATTTGTAGCCCTTAGCGAAGCAAGAAAAGCGAGGTGCAGCCCCGGAAATATAATATTATCGGTGCGCTGCACCTCGGTTTTCTGGTTTGGATCCGGGCTACAAATATTACCGCCGCGCTGCGGCTATCATTTCAAGGAATGCATAATTAATACGAATAATGGGTTAAAACTGATCCAAATCGCTGTGAATTAGTTGAATTTGCCCCAACCCGGGTTCCATCAGCCCAGAAATTGAGCCAACTCCTCCACCGTCATCGCCTTCTGTTCGCCCGTTTTCTGGTCTTTCACCATGAGGGTTCCGTTTTGCATTTCAGATTCACCTATGATGGCTATGTAGGGCACATTGCGTTTGGCGGCGAATTCAAATTGTTTTTTCAATTTGCCTGGCTCGGGGTACAATTCTGCGGCCACTCCGGCGCTGCGCAATTGGGTAATACACTGAAAAGCGTATTCAAACGAGGCCTCATCCATAGAAGCAAACAGCACCTTCACACTTTCGGTGAGGGTTTCGGGAAAAAGGCCCATGCCTTCCATCACATCGTAAATACGATCGGCGCCGAAAGAAATACCTACGCCCGAAAGTCCGGGCACGCCGAAAACGCCGGTCAGGTCGGCATAACGCCCGCCGCCGCCGATGCTGCCCATTTTAAAGTCTTTGGCGGCTACTTCAAAAATGCAGCCGGTATAATATGTCAGGCCACGGGCCAGGGTGATGTCGAATCGCAGTTCGTTTTTCAAGGGATAGCCCGAAAGCAATCTGTACACCTGTTCCAGTTCGTCCAGACCTTTCAGACCGGTTTCGCTGTTGGCAAAAACGGGGCGGAGCGATGCCAGGTCTGGCGCTTGCAGGATTTTTTCAATGGTGGCGATGACAGATTCGCCGATACCGCGCCCAAGCAGTTCTTCACGCACGCCGCCGACACCGACTTTGTCTAATTTGTCGATGGCCACGGTCATATCCACAAACTTGTCTGGAATGCCCGCAGATTCTGCGATACCAAACAGGATTTTCCGGTTGTTGATTTTGATGACCACCGGTATGCCGAGTTGTGCAAAAGCCTCGTCATAAATCTGTGTGAGTTCCGCTTCGTACAATAAACTATCTGAACCGATCACATCTGCATCGCACTGAAAAAACTCCCGGTAGCGGCCTTTTTGGGGGCTATCCGCGCGCCAAACTGGTTGAATCTGGTAGCGTTTAAATGGGAAAGTCAGTGTACCCCGATTCATTACAACGTAACGGGCGAAAGGCACTGTTAAATCGTAACGTAGTCCTCGTTTTGAAATTGATTTCAACAATCCGGTAGAATTCCGGTTGGTCAAGGCGTCTTCATCCGCGTCTTTCAGATAATCGCCACTGTTAAGTATTTTGAATAATAATTTATCGCCTTCATCACCATACTTTCCTGTCAAAGTACTCAGATTTTCCATAGCCGGTGTTTCTAGCGGCTGGAATCCGAACTTGACAAATACGGATCGGATCGTATCAAAAATATAAGTACGGCGGCGGACCTGTTCAGGGCCGAAGTCACGCGTTCCTTGCGGAGTAGAAGGTTTTTGCATCGTTTGGCATTACATTAGAAATAGTCTCGAAAGGCCCGCTGGGCCTTTTGACACAAACTCTATTCTTTCAAATATCAGTGGTCGAGTTTTGCTTTTTCGGGCCGTTGATGGCGTCCCCACCAACAATGACGAAACTGGATGCCACTCACGACTCACGACTGACCACTCACCATTAAAGTCCAAAGTTCTGAGAAAGTTCCTCGGGCCGTTCTTTATAAAACTGATTGATGATTCGAGGCACTTCGTCCGGGTCGTCTGTGATATGGAAAAGATTCAGGTCTTCCGCATTGATATTATGGTGGCGTTCCAGCATCACTTCCACGATCCAGTTTTTCAGGCCTTCCCAGAATTCCCGGCCGATCAGGATAATCGGTACAGGCGTAATTTTTTTGGTTTGCACCAGGGTCATGACTTCAAATAATTCGTCGAGCGTGCCGAAGCCGCCGGGCATGACGACAAAGCCCTGCGCGTATTTTACAAACATTACTTTGCGCACAAAAAAGTAGCGGTGCTGGAGGTTTTTATCCGGCGCAATGAAGGGGTTGTGGTGTTGTTCAAAAGGCAGTTCGATATTCAGGCCGACCGAAGAGCCGCCTTTCATCCAGGCGCCTTTGTTGCCGGCTTCCATGATGCCGGGGCCGCCGCCGGTGATGATGCCGTACCCTTCTTCCGTGAGTTTACTGGCAATTTTTACCGCCATATCGTAGTATTGGGTGCCCGGTTTGGTACGGGCAGAGCCGAAAATAGAAATGCAAGGGCCGATTTTATTCAGCGTTTCAAAACCGTCTACAAACTCTGCCATCACCTTAAACATGGTCCAGGAGTTGTCGCCGGGCTTTTTTGTCCATTCTTTTTTCTTACGGGCGGTACCGTTGCTGCCGGCTGTCTCCGGTGCAGCGGGTTCGATTATTTTGTGTTCTTCCATTGTATAAAAATTTCAGGTTAGGAACTGATATTCAATTATTTATCCTCGACTAAAAAGCACGAGCCTTTCTCATGCGCGATGGTGGTGTATGATTTGTAACAGGATAAAAAAGCCCGCCGCAGGGTTGCGACAGGCTTTTTTTATTTGGGGCTGCAAAGTTTTGCATAAAAATTCCGAAAAATCAATCTTTCTTTTAAAAAAGTTATCGGTTATTAGTTATCAGGGTGAAAAAGTTTGGCCACTCATTTTCAATGCCAAGCGTATCCACCCTGATAA
>JAYSZC010000706.1:0-8889 GCA_043738235.1 Lewinellaceae bacterium
GGTCTCACCTCAACGTGGAAGCACTGCGTTTTCGAGCATACTACTGGACTTTTTCATGGAACGAGACCTATAAGGTTTCAAAAACCTTATAGGTCTGAGCACTATAGAATAAAATATCCAATATTGTGGTTTTCGAGATGTCACTTGCTCGTGCCTCGCAAATGACACCTCTTCACTGATTCACATTGCTTTTTGCCCTTTGCATTTTTGCCCATTTGCTTACAGCAATCCCTCTACCACTTCCACCGCTTTCCGGTTTCTTTCTTCAAAAGGGCCGCGAATAACGGTGAACGGCAATTGGCGGCTTTCCAGCACTTCCCGCAGCCGTTCAAACATCCATTCCCGTTGCCCTTCGTATTCCCGCAGGCCATCATTGACCCAGGGAATGTCGGGCGCCAGCAACAGGAAATGATCGTAATGCCGTTGCCGGCTTGCCCAGGTAATCCAGGGCTGGCAGACGCCGTTAAAATATATTTCGCTCCATACCTGCGTGACAATCAAATCCGTATCGCAAAACAGGATGCGATGCGCCTGTTTCGCCATTTCGTCTTCGCGGTACAATTGTCCGCCTGCGATATGGGCAAAATCGAGTTCCGTCAGATCCATGCCGAAACGCTCGCAATACGTACGACCGTATTCTTCTACAAAAGCGGTTTGAAAATGCCGGGCCAGGTATTCCGCCAGGAAACTTTTTCCACAACTCTCAGGCCCCAGCAGCACTACTTTTTTGATAGGAGGAGTTGACATAAGTAAAAGGGCAAAAGTAGTTATCCGTTATTAGTTATTGGTTATCAGTGTTGATAATCAAGCATTTGCAAAGAATTTAATCTAACTTATTTTGACGAAGAACATAATTGCGCACAACGTTTACGAAACTTTTAGAAGTTTCGTAAACGTATTCCACGACTCAGCCATGCTGAAAACTTGGCGGCGCGAGGTATACATCATGTAAATCAAATAATCCGACGAATCAAGGTCTACTTAGTTTCATTGAGCCGCCAATCATAGTCGATGTGTGCAATCTCGGTGTCTTTTGTGAGTTTGACGGCAGCGTACCGGTTCAGGTATTCCCGCAAAGAACCGGCGTCGCGTTCAAAATCGCCTTTAAACCATTTGAAAATCTCCGAAATTTCGGCTTTGCCGGCAGTGACCCGGTTGCGCAGCGGGTCGTTGATAAAAGAGCGCATGCTTTCATCCAGTTGACGTTCCAGTTTTTCCGCCGTATACGCTTCTGCCAATAATTTGGGACAGGAAAAAGAGGCGCAATTGACGGCAGCGTGGATGCGGGCATCTTTAAAAACAGGCCGCAGGATATTGTGCTCGATGTTGTTCAGATCGTAGGTATAACCTTGAATTTTGATGAATTTGATGTCCCAGACGGAATTGACAAACGCCACCCCTTTTTTGATGTCTTTGATGCTTTCCAACGGGTAATTGCGGATAATGAGATCGATGGTATAGGCATTGTAGGCATTGATCCAGTAGGCCATTTGTTCATTGCGCGACCAGTTTTTTTCGCTGGGATGCGCTGTTTCGAGCAGCCGCAGGTATTGGTGAAGGGTATTGCTGTCTTTTGCAAAACCTTTGTAATCGACAAAGCCGTCGGCCTTGACGTGTTTTTGCAGCAGTCCGTTCCAGGTATTGTGGCTGACGGGCTTGGAGTCGCTGTCGCGGCGGATCGAGCGGCAATTGGTACAAGTAAACCAGATTAGAAGCGTGGTCAGCAGAGCAATGGGGAGCAACAGGTATTTTCTCATGGCGTGAGTGGTGTCTGGTGAAACGTGTTTAGTGTTTGGTGTTTAGTGTTTAGGGTGCTTCGCTTTTGGCGTTTGTGAAAATCTGCGGGAACTACACACAGTTGAATCTCTTTCTAAAGCAATTACAGGCCTGAAAAAACCAAGCCCAAATCATACGAGTGACCAAACGGGACGTTTCTCACGACTCACGACTCACCACTCACAATGAAAATACGAAATTTACCGCAACATGGTTTTATAAGCATTTTTCATTTCTTCGGGCGATGCGCCTTTTTTAAATAAACGGAACACCAGCGTATTGGCCAATTGTACGCGCAGCCAGCCGTTGCGTTCGTATTTCCGGGCTGACACCACGGCGTATTTCGGGATAATATGCAAGGGATACAGTGGCATGGCTCGTCGCAGAAAATCGTATTCTTCCATGATGGTGTAATATTCATCATAACCGCCCAATTGTTGAAATACCTCGCGCCGAATGTAGAATGTTTTGTCGCCCCCCTGACACCATAGGAATTGATAGCGGTTGAAAAAGGCATTGATTTTCAACAAAAAGGATGTTGAATCAAAACGATAGCGATAACAACCCATCTTATAGCCCAATGCCAGCGATTGTTCGATATCTTCGGCAAAAGAAGCGGGCGGGCAGGTGTCGGCATGAACAAAATACAACACATCGCCGCAGGCATGAGCGGCGCCCATATTCATCTGGGCCGCCCGGCTGCAAACGGAGCAGTACATCACTTTTGCACCCGACTTTTCAGCAATGTTAACCGTATCGTCACTGCTCCCGCCATCCACGACTAATATTTCTACAACCTGCGCACCGCCATTCGACATCAGGTACTTTAGCAGCGGACCGATGCTTGCAGCCTCATTGAGTACAGGAATAATAATGGATATCTGCATTTTTCGGCTATCTGACGAAAAAAAGAGGTAGACATGTACGTATGACAAAAGGGATTGAAGCTGCAAAACAACAAAACATGCCCCAAACGCCCAACCCTGCTTTAACATATTCCGGTCTTGCAGGCATTTTATGATAAAAATCACTGCCTTCCTATGCAATTTTTCAGCCCCTGGCACCATTTGACTTTGTACGTTTGCAAAACTGAATTTCCACCCTTTCAAATGTTGAAAATGCCCAACTTCCGATCTCGTACAAGCATCTGGATCACGTTGTCCCTGCTTGTCCTTCTTTCTGCCTGCAAATGGCTCGGTAACAAACCAGAACCCGCCACACCTGTTAACAACCAACCTGTACAAGTAATGCCCGAACCATCTGTTACTTTCAGCGGCGATTATGCCGATGACTGGAAAATCGTAGACAGCCTTGAAAAAAAGGGACTGTTTAAAAGCGCCCTGGAAAAAGTGGAAAACATTCAGGCGCGTGCGCAGGCCGATAAAAAACAGCCGCAGGTGCTGAAAGCCCTGTTGTTCCGGGGAAAATACACCGCTCAACTGGAAGAAGACGGTTTTGTAAAAGCCGTTCAACTACTTGAAAAAGAAGAAAAAACGGCTGCGCAACCTGAAAAATCATTGTTGCAAAGTATGCTCGGCCAATTGTACGCCACTTTCCTGTCGCAACAGGGCTGGAACATCGGCGACCGCACACCCATTCCCGATGGCGAAGGCGGCGATATACTGACCTGGTCGGCTGCGCAAATTGAAAAACACGCCTTGGACTTGTACAGCGCCTCCGTTGCGAATGAAAAGATGCTCTCATCCATTTCCACAAAGGAGTATGCGGATGTCACGATTTCGGGAAAAAACGACTCCGTTGCCAATGCGGCGCTGCGCCCGAGCTTGTACGACCTGCTGGCACACCGCGCGGTCGATCATTTTATGAACGAACGCAGTTACCTGACCGAACCAGCCTTCGCTTTTCAATTAGACCAGGAAAAAGCCTTTGCCGACTGGAATGTTTTTCAAAATGAAAATTTTGCCTCGGAAGACAAAACTTCCGGTAAGTGGCTGGCTATCAATCTGTTTCAGCAGCTGATACGCCACCACAGCCTCAACAAGACAGGCGGCGAAACCGCACAAAAAGCGAGGCTTTTTGACGTGGATATGAAACGCCTGCAATTTGTGTACAACAATTCGGTACGGGAAGATAAAAACGATTTGTACCCGAATGCCTTAGAGAAACTACACCGTCAGGCTGCCGGCCATCCTTCCCAAAGCGAAATCGCATACCAGTGGGCAAGTTTCCTTTTTTACCAAACTGAGTTGGATAAACCGGCAAATGCCAAAGCCGCAGTTGCGCTTTGCGAAGAAGCGATTCGCCTGCATCCGAGTACCCAGGGCGCCCAACAATGCCGGCAATTGCTGGCGCAGATAAAGGCTACTTCCTTGTCTATTGAGGTCGAGGAAGTGTCGCTGCCCAACCGGAGCAGTCTGGTAAAATTGTATTTTCGCAACCTGAACAAAGTATATGTAAAGGTAGTACAGTCTTCCGCAGACGATAAGAAATTCAACAGAATGCGCTGGGAAGAACGCCTGCGTTACTTGTTGTCACTTCCCGAAGCCCAACGCCGCGCGTGGGATATTCCGGCTCCGGCCGATTACCAGGATCACAGCACAGAACTGGCCATAGACGGACTGCCTTTGGGGCATTATCGTATATTGGTATCCGATAACGCGGCATTTGAAGGTCTCAATGGCCATGTTGCTATCGCTGCGTTTACCGTTTCCCAACTGGCGGTAATACAGATTAAGAAAAATGAATCGCCCGGTTTTGTGACGATGGATCGAATCAGCGGCGCGGCGCTCCAAGGCGTCAAACTGGAGTTTTTCCAGCAATATCATGGCGGCAACCAAATGGAATTGCGCCTTCACAATACTGCAGAAAGTAATAAAAATGGTTTTGCAGAGTCGTCCCTGGATTATAATGTGTACACCGAAGTGCGGGCAAGCTATCAAAAAGACACGCTCTGGGTAGGTAACGCGAACCGATACCATCGTTACGAGGGCGATCCGTCGGTATTGCAGGCGAGTTTCTTTACCGACCGCAAATTGTACCGCCCGGGCCAGTTGATTTATTTCAAGGGCATCCTGTTTAAAAACGGAGCGGACAAAACACCGCAAATCATTCCCAATCAATTAGTTACGGTAAAATTATACGATGTCAATGAGCAGGAAAAAGACGTCCTCAAATTGCGCAGCAATGAGTTCGGCTCTTTCAACGGCGTATTCACGGCGCCCGCTTCCGGCCTGACCGGTATGATGAACATCCGATGCGAAAATGTGGAGGGTTACGCGTATTTTAATGTGGAAGAATACAAACGCCCCCGATTTGAAGTGACCATGAAACCCGTGGAAGGCGCATACCGCGTCAATGATCGTATTGTGGTAAAAGGAGAGGCCAAAAACTACGCAGGCAATGTGGTCGACGGCGCTGTGGTGCGCTACCGCGTGGTGCGGCAGGCGCGTTTTCCGTTCTGGGACTGGGGCTGGTTCCGCAAACCGTATCGCCCCGTTTCTGAAATGGAAATAACCAACGGCATTGCCACCACGGGCGCAGACGGTTCTTTTGAAATTCCGTTTGAAGCCATCCCCGATCGCACTATTCCGAAAAAAGACCAGCCTGTATTTGATTTCCAGGTGTTCGTTGATGTGACCGACATCAGCGGCGAAACGCGCAGCACCAGCACGCAGGTCAGCGCAGGTTACGCCGCATTGCAGGTGGACTGGAGCCTCTCAGAGCGCATGGAACTCGACAGTCTGAAACGGGTGACGTTGCGCGTCACCAATATGTCGGGGCAGGCGCAGGATGCGGAAGGCCGAATTACCCTGCAACGCCTGACCGAACCTTCCGTTTTTTACAAAAACCGCCTTTGGGAACGCCCGGATCTGGCTACTATCGCCGCAACCGACTGGGCGCGCATGTTCCCCGATATGGCCCGCACCGACGAAGACAATCCGGAAAAATGGAACAAAGAGGGTAGCCCGATCACTGTTTCATTTAATACGGCGACCAATAAAATCGTTGATTTACACGGCGGCAAGCTACAGGCCGGTTATTACCTGATTCAGTTATTCACCAAAGACAAATTTGGAGAAAACATCGAGATCAAAAAAATAGTGCGCCTCAGTGATGCCCGGAATCCACAAACGCTTTTTGAACAACCGGAGGTGGAACTGGAAAAAAATATCCTGGAACCCGGCGAAACGGCCCGTTTCTGGTTGGGTGGGAAAGCGCCTGATCTGCATTTCCTGTTTGCCCGCGAAGCCGATGGCGTACTTTTATCACCCACCTGGGTAAACACCAACGGCGCTGAAAAAATAGACATTCCGGTCAAAGAATCAGATCGAGGCGGTTTTGCCATACACTGGTTTTCCGTCTACAATAATCGTGTGTACGGCCTTGCTCCCATCTCCGTGAATGTGCCCTGGAGCAATAAAGACCTGCAAATCAGTTATGAAACATTCCGGGATAAACTGAGTCCCGGCCAACAGGAGGAATGGCGCATCAAGATCAGCGGCCCCAAAAAAGACAAGGTGGCTGCCGAAATGGTCGCTGCCATGTACGATGCTTCATTGGACCAGTTCCTGCCCCACGAATGGCAACGGATTGCATTTCCAAACCAATATCCCAAACTCTCGGTAACCGCTGCCACCTTCCGTTCCAAATCCGGCGAAGTGTACCATACAGGTACCGATTCCTATCCGGTGGATGCGCGGATGTATCCGGATATCCAATGGTGGGGTTTTCCACTGTGGGGCGGCGGCAGGCAGGAAATGTATGCCAGATCGCAGGGTGTGGAATCGATGCAGGCGGCCCCTGCCTCCGCTCCCATGGCAATGGGGGGAAATAAGAGAAAATCCGATATGGATACGGTGGTCACATTTGACCCGGAATCGTATGAAGAAAAGATGATAATTGTTCGCAATGACCTTAATTTGGAGGACGGAGAAGATGTAACGCCGCCTCCTGCAACTGGCAGTTCACCTGTGCCGCTGCGCCGCAACCTGAACGAAACGGTCTTTTTCTTTCCGGAATTGCGGACGGATAAGGACGGCAACATCATCCTGAAGTTTGTGATGAACGAAGCGCTCACGCGCTGGAAACTGCTCACGTTTGCCCATACTAAAACACTGCAGCAGGTGCTTTCGGTGAAGGAAGTGGTGACTCAGAAAGAACTCATGGTCATCGCCAATTCGCCGCGTTTCCTGCGGGCGGGCGATTCCTTCGAGTTTGCGGCGAAAGTCAGCAACCTGTCGCAGGAAACCATCAATGGCGCCGCGGTGCTTACTTTGCTGGACGCCACTACTATGCTGCCGGTTGACGCCGCTTTCGGCCTGGTGGGAACAGGTAAAAATGTACGTTTTGACATACAGCCCGGACAATCGGCGCCGCTGGCCTGGAAAGTGAAAGTGCCCGAAGATTTCGCCGGCGCAGTCACCTGGCAGATTTTTGCCAACGGCAACAAATTCAAGGACGGTGAAGAAAGCAGCCTGCCCGTGGTGAGCAACCGGATGCTGGTCACCGAGACGCTGCCGATCACGCTGCGCGGCAACCAGCGCAAAAGTTTTGTGTTCGACAATTTCAAAAATGCGGACAACAGCAAGACGCTTGTCACCCATCGTTACACCATCGAATTTACGAGCAATCCGGTGTGGTATGCCGTACAGGCGCTGCCGTATCTAATGGAATACCCGCACGACTGCTCGGAACAGATGTTCAGCCGTTTTTATGCGAATACCCTGGCAACCAGCGTGGTGGAAAAAATGCCGCAGATCAAACGGGTGTACGACCGCTGGAAAGGCACGGACGCCCTGAAATCGAACCTGAGCAAAAACCAGGAATTGAAATCGGCGCTGCTGGAAGAAACGCCCTGGGTGCTGGATGCGCAGAGTGAAGCACAGCAAAAACAAAATATCGCGTTGCTGTTCGACCTGAACCGCATGTCCGACGAACGCAACCGTACATTGAGTATTCTGTCTGAAAGGCAAATGGAAAACGGCGCATGGTCCTGGTTCCCCGGCGGACAGGATAGCTGGTATATCACGCAGCACATTGTTAGCGGATTCGGGCATTTGGCAAAATTAGGCGCATACAACGCTGAAAAAGACCAGAATGCGGCTGAAATGGTGGATAAAGCGCTCGGTTACTGCGATAAAAAGATCGCCCAACAATACCGCCAACTGGAACAACTGGTGCAGGAAGGTAAAACCAAGTGGGAAGACGATCACCTGGATGGTATGACCATTCAGTACCTATATGCCCGCTCTTTCTTCCCGGTGGATCGGCCCGGACGTGAAGTAGCCTACTACCTTGGTCAGGCGGAAAAATACTGGCTCGGCAAAGGCTTGTACCAGGAAGGCATGCTGGCTCTGGCCCTGCATCGCAATGCCCGTACCGCAGCCGCTACCTCGATTGTGGCCAGCCTGCGCGAACGCGCCACTATGAAAGAAGAATTAGGCATGTACTGGCCGGTAGATTGGGGTTTTTACTGGTACCAACTGCCTGTCGAAACCCAGGCGCTGATGGTGGAAGTGTTCAGTGAAGCGGGCAACGACGCCAAAGCGGTAGAAGAACTGCGTATCTGGCTGCTCAAAAACAAACAAACCAACCGCTGGGAAAGCACCAAGGCTACTTCGGAGGCCGTGTACGCCCTGCTGATCGGCACGGGCGCTGCACAAAGCAACTGGCTGAACAACACAAAACCCGTGCAGGTGTCTTTGGGTGGAAAAACCCTGAAACCCGCCGAATACGAAGCGGGTACGGGTTATTTCAAACAGGACTGGAACGGCAAGGATGTGAAATCTTCCTGGAGCAACATCGAGGTGTCGAACCCGAATTCCAATATCGTTTGGGGGGCTGCTTACTGGCAGTATTTTGAAGACCTGGATAAAATTAAAAACTTCCAGAAAACACCGTTAACCATTGTAAAACAATTGTTTACGGAGGAAAATTCGCCGACCGGGCCGGTATTGAAACCCATCGCAGACGGCGCTGTGCTGCACCGCGGGGATAAGGTGAAAGTACGCATCGAAATCCGCGTGGATCGCGCGATGGAGTTTGTTCACCTGAAAGATATGCGCGCGGCAGGCTTCGAGCCGGTCAATGTGCTGAGCGGCTACCGCTGGCAGGATCGCCTCGGCTACTACGAAAGTACAAAAGACTTAGCCA
>JAYSZC010000707.1:0-1401 GCA_043738235.1 Lewinellaceae bacterium
CACCCCGACACTACTTACGCGTTTTTTAGGCACAATGAACAACGAAATACCTTTTGTTCCTTTCGGTGCGCCTTCGATGCGGGCCAAAACAAGATGAACTATATTTTCCGAAAAATGCTGATCGCCGGCAGAAATGAAGATTTTTTGCCCCACTATTTTATAAGTGCCGTCGGCTTGCGGATAGGCTGTTGTGGAAATATCCGAAAGCGAACTACCTGCCTGCGTTTCGGTCAGGCACATCGTACCGGCCCATTCCCCGGAAAGCATGGAGGGCAAAAAAGCCTGTTTTTGCGCATCATTTCCAAATTTCAGGATCAGATTTGCAGCGCCTTTGGTCAAATCAGAATACATGATAAAGGCATTGTGCGCCGAGCCGAGTACAAATTCAGCTGCTGCTGCAATGGTTTTAGGTAATTGTTGCCCGCCCCATTCGGCAGGGAAAACGGCAGCAAGCAAGCCTGTCTCCGCAAAGGATTTATAAAATTCATACACGGCAGGGTGTACCTTTACCTGTCCTTCTTCCAATACAGGCGGCTGCCTGTCCGATGGAACGTATGCCGGGCGCATGATCCGGGAGGCGATATCCGATGCCATATCGAGTGTGAGATCAAATGTTTCACGGTCGTGTGCGCTGAAATACGGATGGTTTGCCAGATCGGTTAAGTTCAGCACTTCAAACAGCGTGAAATCAAGGTTTCGCCGGGAGAAAGTTTTGGCATCCATAGGCAATTGTTTTATAAGGCAACCTTATCTTTAGTAGAAGGGCAAAATTGCAAAAGGCAAAAAGCAATGTAAATCAATGAGTTACAGAAGATTTAGTGTTAGCTAATTTTGCACGCCTACTTATCAACAAATATATGCCTCCTTTTGCCACTCTTTCTATTTTTGTAAAAATATTGTGCATCATGCCCGCAAGGACGATATATCTGATTAAAAGGCTCGAAACAGAAGTTACGACACGAATGATTGAAATGCTGGGCGCGTATGATGTTACGCCGGCGCAGTTCACCATTTTAAGTTTTGTCGGCGACAGCGAAACTGATTTGTCATCAGCCCAATTGTCAAGGCGGTTTTTGATGACTCCGCAAGCGATGAACGAGGTGGTGAGCACCATGCAACGCAAAGCCTTGCTTACAAAAAACACCGACCCCAACCACAAGCGCATCCTGCGTATTCAACTCACGGAAACAGGGCAGCAGACCCTGAAACATTGCAATGTGGTGATGGACAGGCTCGAAGCGGAGTTGCTGGCGGATTTTAGTATGGAAGAAGTTGACTTCTTTCGCACCTTAATTGGCAAGGTATTAGCCCAAAAAAGCGGCAGTTGATTTTTGCCTTCTGAATTCTCCCGGTGTCATACCAGCCTGTTTTTTGAATAGTTTTGAAAAATGCGCAGGATCC
>JAYSZC010000708.1:0-3407 GCA_043738235.1 Lewinellaceae bacterium
CCCTTTGCAATTTTGCCCTTTTACTTACCTGTTTCATTCCTTGCGATTCTGTATTTTCTTATTCTCACTCAGCTGCTTTTTGCTCTCCTGTGGATCGCATGTTCCGCCCAGGGTGCTGGTTTTTTCCAAAACCAGTCCGCACGGCTACCGCCACCTGAGCATCGAAGCCGGTAAAAATGCGCTGGTAGACATTTGTTACCAGAACGGAATATGGGCGGATACCACGGAGGACAACCGGCAGTTCAACGATACGAACCTCAAAAGATACGCCGCTGTTATTTTTCTCAGCACTAACGGCGAAGTGCTCAACGCCGACGAAGAAGCCGCATTTGAGCGGTATATTCAGGCAGGCGGCGGTTTTGTCGGCATACATGCCTCATCTGCCACAGAATACACCTGGCGCTGGTACGGCGGTTTGCTCGGCGCTTATTTCAAAGACCACCCGGCGATACAGGAAGCGGAGGTACAGATAGAGCGCTGCGAGGACCCATCGACCGCCCACCTGGGTTGCAGCAACTGGAAATGGAAGGACGAATGGTACAATTTCAGGAATTACGAACCCGACCTGGACATTCTCCTGAGTATTGATGAAGGAACATACAAGGGTGGTTCTTTGCCCGCCGGCCCCTTCGATAAAGCGCATCATCCGCTGGCCTGGCAACATACCTACGACGGCGGCAGGTCTTTTTACACTTCTTTGGGGCATGAACCGGAGGCTTACAGTGACCCGGCATTCCGGCAACACCTGCTCGGCGGCATCCGCTACGCTATCGGGAAACAAAAACCGCTGGATTACAATCTTGCCCGCAGCCTGCCCCGCCCCGATCAGACACGTTTTGTTAAAACGGTCGTCGCCGATCGCCTCAACGAACCGATGGAACTGGATCAGTTGCCCGATGGAAAAATACTGCTCATCGAACGCCACGGCTACCTCCGGCTCTTCGATCCTGCTACTTCCAGGCTCAGTATTGTTGCCAAGTTGCCCGTTTATTCCGAAATGGGCGACGGATTGATGGGCCTCGCCGTCGACCCCGACTGGGAGCGCAACCACCGCATTTTCCTCTACTATTCCTCGCCGCTCGATTCGATGAATCAATTGTCGCAATTCATTTTTTACGATGATACCCTGCACCGAAGCAGCGAAAAGATTATCCTGACGGTTCCAACCGGCCACCTGAACTGTTTTCACGCGGCGGGCAGCCTGGCATTCGGCCCCGACGGTTACCTGTATGTGGCGACCGGCGACAATACCAGTCCCTTTGCCTCCGACGGCTTCGCGCCCATGGATGAACAACCCGGCCGGAAATCCTTCGATGCGCAGCGCTCTGCAGGCAATACGATGGATTTAAGGGGCAAAATTTTGAGGATAAAAGTGGCCGAAAACGCTACCTACAGCTGCCCGCCGGACAATTTATTTGCACAGGACAAAAAAGGTCGCCCTGAAATTTATATCATGGGTTGCCGCAATCCGTTCCGAATCAGCGTCGATCAGCGGCGAAACTTGCTGTATTGGGGCGATATCGGGCCTGACGCCGGTAAAACGGACACCCTGCGCGGCCCGATGGGACACGACGAAATCAACCAGGCCCGCAAAGCCGGCAACTATGGCTGGCCTTATTTCAACGGCAACAACCAGGCTTACCGGAAATACGATTTTGCACAAAAAAAACCGGGCGCATGGTTTGACCCGAAATATCCTCAGAACTATTCGCCCAACAACACGGGCGCTACCGAATTGCCACCGGCCCAAACTGCCTTTATCTGGTATCCCTACGGCCGCAACCGCGATTTCCCCATACTGGGTGAAGGCGGGCGGAATTCTATGGCCGGACCTACCTATTATTGCGACAATTACGCTGCATCCACACGTTTCCCGGATTATTACAACGGCAAAACCATCATCTACGACTGGATGCGCAACTGGCTGATGGCCGTTTCCGTCGATTCGCTGGGTAATTTCCACCACCTGGAACCGATAGCGGATTCCGTGAAAATGATGCGCCCGATGGATATGATCGTCGACCACAAAACCGGCGCTATCTGGATGCTGGAATACGGGCAGCGCTGGTATGCCTCCAACGAGGAAGCCTGCTTGAGCCGGATCGATTATGTGCGCGGCAACCGCAAACCCATCGCGCGCCTGGAAGCCGATAAAACTGCGGGCGGATTGCCGCTTACCGTGCGCTTTAACCCCGGAAAAAGTGAAGATTACGACCACGACTCACTTCTGTATACATACCGTTGCGACAATGATGTGTATGCCCAACTGAGTCGCCCCGATACGTTTGCCTGGCGCTTCGAGCAAGCCGGCGTTTACGACATTGTTTTAACTACAAGCGACCTCAAAGGCGCCTCATCGACTGACACTTTGCGGATTTTTGCCGGAAATGAACCGCCCAGGGTGCAGTTTCACCTGCAAGGTCACAACAAAAGTTTTTACCAGCCGGGCACATTGCTGCACTACAACATTCTTGTGGACGATGCCGAAGACGGTTCGCTGGCTTCAGGTCAAATCATGCCGGACCAAGTAAAAACATCCGTCGATTATATCGAAAAAGCCGTCAATCCCAACAAATTGCCCACACAGGCCGCCGAGCGGGCCGAGCCTTATGCCAAAGGAAAATTATTGATCGCAGGTTCGGATTGTTATGCCTGCCACGCCGTCGATCGGGAGGTGAACGGCCCTTCGTTTCAGGCTGTGGCAAGCAAGTACCGCAACAACAACGATTTTGCAGTAGCAACCGTTTACCGGAAAATTATTTACGGCGGATCGGGCAACTGGGGGCAACGTTCCATGAGCGCGCATCCCAACATCCGCGAAGAAGACGCTATTGAAATGGCCCGCTGGATTCTGGCGCTGGGCGATCCGCCCAAACCCAAACAAAATCTGTCCTTGACAGGCGAATACCTGCTGAGCGCAGAAAAAGGCGCATATCTGCTGCAAGCCGCTTACCGGGATCGTGGTAAAAACACCTTGCCGCCGCTTCCCGCAGAAGCGGTGCTTGTGTTGCGCCCGGCCCTGTTTCAGGCAGATCAATGTGACGAACGCAGCCGCGGTGTCGGCAATTACAAACCGTTCGATAACGATACGACCACGCTGAATGAACTGAAACACAATGCCTGGTTTGCTATTAACCAGGTTGATTTACAAGGAGTTGCATCGCTGACATTGCGATTGGGCAGCGGCGATTACCGCAACACTTATTGCGGCGGCAGACTGGAAATACACAGCGGAAAACCAGGAGGCCCTGTTTTGGCAAGTATCGAGATTCCGGCAGCGAATGAAAAAAAGATGCGCTTCCGGGAAGTAGATGTTCCCTTGAACAAAGTCTCGTCTGCCGGATATTGTGATCTTTATTTTTTGTTTAAAAATGAAGTGAACCAGGGACAGGGGGTGACGGGGGTGG
>JAYSZC010000709.1:0-1398 GCA_043738235.1 Lewinellaceae bacterium
ATTCGGGGCTATTTTGATGTACTTCAGATAGAGTGTTTCGTGTATGGTGTATAGTGTTTAGGGTGCTCCGCCTTTGGCAGTAGTTGGCCTTTGTGGGAAATTGACCAAAATACCAACTACTGCCAAAGGCGAAGCGCCCTAAACACTGTACACCATACACTCATTTTCTTTTTTTCTTCTTGTAATTCTCCAGCACAAAAGAACCCAGGCCGGATAACGAAGAATAAAAGGCCTTGCCTTTATTGGTTTCCGTAAATGCTTCCACAAAACGAACCAGATAGGGGTCGCGGGCAATCATAAAGGTAGTGATCGGCACGTCTAGTTTTTTGCAGCGCATGGCTAAGTTGAGGCAGCGATTCACAATTTTCCGGTCGAGGCCGAAGGCATTTTTATAGTAATTTTTACCGATTTTCAGGCAGGTCGGTTTGCCGTCGGTAATCATAAAAATCTGTTTGTTCGGGTTGCGGCGTTTTTTCAAAATATCGAGCGCCAGTTCGAGTCCGGCCACCGTATTCGTGTGATATTCACCGACTTGCAGGTATGGAACATCCTTTAATTCGATGGGCCAGGCATCGTCGCCGAATACCAGAATATCGAGCGTATCTTTCGGATAACGGGTCTGGATAAATTCCGCCAGCGCCAGCGCCACTTTTTTGGCAGGCGTGATGCGGTCTTCCCCGTACAGGATCATCGAATGCGAAATATCAATCATCAGCACCGAAGACATCTGGCTCTGGAAATAGGTTTCGTGTACTTCCAGGTCTTCCTGCGTGAGGTTAAATTCGTCGATGCCGTGGTTGATATAGGCATTGCGCAATGAATTGGTAACAGCAATGTTTTCAAGGCTGTCGCCGAATTCAAACGGTTTTACATCCGAAGTATATTCATCTCCACGGCCGATGATGGAGGTATTGTGCCGGCCGCTTTTGGCTTTTTTTAATTCTCCGAAAATATCGTCGAGGCTTTTTTGCCGCAGGCTGATTTCCAGTTTGGAAGTCGGCCCCATGCCGCCCTCTCCGCCGTCGCGGCGAATATACCCGCGTTCTTCCAGGTCGCGGATAAAATCGCCCATGCCGTACTCTTCGGTGGTGAGTTTGTATTCCCGGTCTAATTCATTGAGCCAGGCCAACGATTCGGAAACATCACCGGAGGTGTACAACATCAACTCCTGGAATATCTTGAAAAGCCGGTCAAAGGTACTTTGATCGGGATCGGGTATGTGATCTGTAAAACGAAAACCTATCATAATGAGCAGTAAAACCACAGATGGGCGGCATTGTTTAAAGAGAGGTGAGAGCGTGAGAAGTGAGAGGGTGAGAGACATCTCGTTTGGCCGCTCTAAGGTTTTGGGTATTGTTTTTCAGGCCTGTAATCGTGAGTGGTGAGTCGTGAATCGTG
>JAYSZC010000710.1:0-8844 GCA_043738235.1 Lewinellaceae bacterium
GGCCCCAGCGGGGCAGTAATGTTTATAGGCCTGAAACACCCAGACTCAAAATCCAACCAAATGCCAAACGGGACGCGTCTCACTTCTCACTTCTCACTTCTTAATAATGGGTGTTAAGTACTTAATACTCTGCGGCACCTGCTCCACCGACCTGGAAGATTCATCTTCGATAAAATAATATTTGATGCCGATTTTCCGGGCTTCCTGCATCACGGCAGGAATGTCCTGGTTGCCGGCGCCGACCACCACGTTCCATTCCACGTCGGTTCTACCATTGGGGTTGCCGGGCTTGCCTTTGAGTTGATCTTTCATGTGCATGGCTTTCCAGCGTTTGGGGTATTTACGCAGCCAGGACGCTGGATCCTGTCCCGGGTTTTTGACCCAGTAAATGTCCATTTCAAAATTAACATACTTTGCTTTGGTGTTTTTAACCAGGTAATCGAATAGCAACTGTCCGTCCTGATAAGGCCGGAATTCAAAACCATGCGGGTGGTACAGCAATTTCAAGCCCTTCTTTCTCAGCGTTTTGCCCGAAGTATTAAAAACCTGGACGGCTTTTTTAATGTCGTCGATGGTAAATTCATCGCCGTTGTGCGGAATCCAGGCGCACATCACAAATTCGGAACCAAGGGTTTTAGCATTTTGAATGACCGTTTCCAGTTTGGCAGGGTCTGCCAAAAGATCAAAAGAAGCGCCCATGCTCACGGCTTTGAGGCCGAATTCGTCGAGTAGTTTTTTGGATTCGGCGGCAGTCATTCCGGTAAACAGGCCGGTTTCCACGGTGCGGAAGCCCATATCCCGGACTTTTTTCAGCGTACCCCGAAGGTCTGCTTTCATTTCATTTCTGAAACTGTACAATTGTACGCCGAGTGCATCGGGCACTTGCGCGGAGAGTTGGCAGAGACAAAAAAATGCTGCCAGACAAAAAGTGATTGATTTATTCATGTTGCAGGAATGGATAGCGCCGTTAGGCAAAGATGAAATGTGTTGCCAAAGTACCATGAATCATGTTAATCCCGTTACTTTGCTCGTACATTTTGCATTAGAAATGTGTCATTGCCTGCACCACAAATAAAATCGGGAGTGATTCAATTTATACTTAACCAACATACGATCCAAACGAAGCTGCCCGAAGGCAGCACCGTTCTGGACTTCGTTCGCTACCACAAACGGCTCAGCGGTACCAAAATCGGTTGCCGGGAAGGGGACTGTGGCGCATGCACGGTGCTCGTGGGAGATATGGAAAATGACCGCCTGGTCTATCGCTCCATGACCTCCTGCCTGATGCCTTTGCGCAATGCGCGGGGTAAACACATCGTGACCGTCGAAGGAATTAATGCCGAACAACTCACGCCCGTGCAACAGGCAATGGTAGATACCAACGGTACCCAATGCGGATTTTGTACCATCGGATTTGTGATGTCGCTGACAGGTTTTGCCCTGGAAAACGGGGAGCATCCGTACGAAAAGGCTATTGCTGCCATTGACGGCAATATCTGTCGCTGCACTGGTTACAAATCCATTGAACGAGCGGCCAGGGTTATTTCGGATCAATTGCAAACATCCCAGCAACCGAACCACCTGAACCGGCTGATCGAACAAGGTTTTGTGCCGGCTTACTTTTCAACGATCCAGGATCGCTTGCTGCTATTGAAAAAAGAGATGTCCGCTTCAGCAGAAATACCCGCAGCCACGCAGAGGCATACCATCGGTGGCGGCACGGATATGATGGTGCAAAAACCCGAAACCCTGAAACATGCAGCGCTGCATCCCTTGTTCGGCCATGATGCGCTGAACGCCGTGGAATGGGACGGCGGGCAATTCCACATCGGCGCTTCCGTTACCGTGACGCAATTTACTGAAAATGATCGGGTTCGGGCTGCATTTCCCGACCTGGATAAAATGGTGAAATTGCTATCGTCTACCCCCATCCGAAACATGGCCACTATGGGAGGCAATTTAGTGAATGCCTCGCCCATCGGTGATATGAGCATTTTTTTTCTGGCTTTGGAAAGTACATTAACCCTGGCAGATAGCGAGGCCAAGCGGCGGCAGGTACCCCTGAAAACGTTTTTTAAAGCTTATAAAAAAACGGATTTACAAGCCGGAGAAATCATCGAACGCATCTCTTTTACGCCACCTCCGCCGGACGCTTTTTTCAATTTTGAAAAAGTCTGCAAACGCACCCACCTCGATATTGCCACCGTCAACACGGCCTGTCAGATGAGGCTGGCTTCGGATGGAACGATTGCCGAAATACACTTGGCTGCCGGCGGCGTTTGGCCTTTCCCCAAATACCTGGAACAAACCGCCGACTTTCTGAAAGGTAAAAAACCGACACCTGAACTATGGGCTGCCGCCGAATCAGTTTTGCAATCCGACATTGCGCCGATTTCGGATGTGCGGGGTTCGGAAGCGTATAAAAGATTGTTGCTGAGCAAGTTGTTTCTGGCGCATTTGATGAGAGTTGATGAAGGTTTATAAAGGTTGATAAAGTTGATACACAGCCGCTCGAAAGAAGCAACCTTCCCCTATTTGAGTAGCTGTTATCAACTTTATCAACCTTTATAAACCTTCATCAACCCTCATCAGCCACCACCAAACTTTAACCAGTATCCAAAATGACAGCCAAACAAATCAATCCCCCGCCGGCCAATACAGACGCAGCCGCCCATGTCACCGGAAAATCGGTGTATGTGGACGATATTCCTGTCATGGAAGGCGCTTTATGGCTGAAAATCCTGGATGCCCGCGTCGCGCACGGCACGATCAAACGCCTCGATATCCGGGCAGCGGAACAGATGGAAGGTGTCGTCAAAATATTCACCTACCGCGATATTCCCGGCGAAAACCAGGTAGGCGGTATTATCCCGGACGAGCCTTTGCTGGCCGACCATGAAGTGCATTTTCAGGGACAACCCATTGCGATCATCGCTGCCGAAACGGAAGACCAGGCAGCGGCGGCATTGGAAAAAATTATCCTGGAAATAGAGCCTTTGCCCGTCATTACCGATCCCCGCGAGGCATTCCGGCAGGGCAAACTGCTCAGTCCTTCGCGAACCTTTTCCAAAGGCAATACCGCCGAAGCCTTTTCCCGCTGCGCCCATATTTTTGAAGGAAAAGCCGAAACCGGCGGGCAGGAGCATTTATACCTGGAAACGCAGGGCGCTTACGCCATTCCAACGGAACACAACAGCGTCAGAATTTATTCATCCACACAAGGCCCCACAGCGGTGCAACGCACGGTAGCGCGGGTATTGGGCGTAGGCATGAACCAGGTGGAAGTGGATGTCACCCGCCTCGGCGGCGGCTTCGGCGGCAAGGAAGACCAGGCTTCTACCTGGGGGGCATTTGCGGCATTAGTTGCCCACACTTTAAAAAGGCCCGCCAAATGTATCCCGCATCGTATGGAAGACATGCGCATGACCGGCAAACGCAATCCGTATAGCAGCGATTTTAAAATCGGGCTGGACGCCGATTACCGGATCATTGCCTACGAAGCAACTTTTTACCAGAACGGCGGCGCAGCTGCCGATCTGTCTCCGGCGATCCTGGAACGTACACTTTTTCATGCTGCCAATAGTTATGCCATTCCGCACGTACGAGTCACGGCATATTCATGCAAAACCAACCTGCCGCCCAATACGGCTTTTCGGGGTTTCGGAGGCCCACAGGGCAAGTTTGTGATCGAAGCAGCCATCGACTGCGCCGCCAAAAATCTGGGCGTTCACGCGGCGGTGATCCAACATAAAAACCTGCTGGAAGATGGTTATGAATTTCATTACGGACAAATAGCAGCGGGCGCGGAAGCCAAAAACTCCTGGAATGCGCTGGAGCAAAAACGGCCTTTCGCTGCCGTGACGGCCGATGTGGAAGCCTTCAACGCCGCCCATACCTGGCAGAAAAAAGGCGCGGCCTGGATGCCGATTTGTTTCGGTATTTCCTTTACCAATACCATGATGAACCATTCCAGGGCACTGGTACATGTGTACTCCGACGGCAGTGTGGGCGTGAGTACCGGGGCAGTTGAAATGGGACAGGGCGTCAACATGAAAATGATACAGGTGGCTGCGGCATGCCTGGGCGTCTCCTGGGATCGCATTAAACTGGAAACAACCAACACCACCCGGGTGGCCAACACCTCGCCTTCCGCTGCCAGCGCCACTGCCGACCTGAATGGCAAAGCCCTGACAGATGCCTGCAACCAGATTCGCGCGCGGCTCGATGCATTGGTGAAGTCCCTGCTCGGCGCCGATGAAAAAGCCGACATCGCGCTGCGCGATAACCGCGTTTACCTGAACGGACAACACACCGACATGGGCTGGAATCAACTGATCCAGCAGGCATTTGTGCAAAGGGTCAATCTGAGCGCCAAAGGCCATTACGCCACGCCGCAGATTCATTTCGACAAAGCGACCGGAAAAGGCCATCCCTTTGCCTATCATGTGTACGGCACGGCGCTGACGGTTTGTACAGTAGACTGTCTACGAGGCATTTATACCATTGATCTGGTGGATGTGGTGCATGATTTTGGAACGAGTATCAACCGGCCTGTCGATCTGGGGCAATGCGAGGGCGGCATTGTACAGGGCATCGGCTGGCTGACGATGGAAGAAGTCGTTTACAACGAAGAGGGCAAGTTGTTGTCCAACGCGTTGTCCACCTATAAAATCCCTGATATTTACGCCGTGCCCGCCGTACTGGACATTCAGTTTCTGGATACGGAAGGCTCCGACCTGGCTATTTTTAAATCGAAAGCCGTTGGCGAGCCGCCGCTGATGTACGGTATCGGCGCTTTTTTTGCGCTGCGCAATGCGGTGCTGGCGTTTCACCCGGATTCGAATATTGGGTATGCAGCGCCTATGACGCCTGAAAAGGTGTTGATGGGACTTTATGGATAATGATTTTAGCAATGAAAATACATAGTCGCAGATGCTGGCTCGACGGACGACTACAGGAAGCGACGCTGCTCGTAGCAAACGGGCGCATTGCGGCGATAGAACAAGGTCGCCCAACCAGCATGGAGGGTGTCACCGACTGCGGCGACCACGTGCTGATGCCGGGCGTCATAGATGCCCACGTCCACATCAACGAGCCGGGCAGAACGGAATGGGAGGGTTTTGACACCGCCACACAGGCTGCCGCAGCCGGAGGAACCACCACCCTCGTGGAGATGCCGCTCAATGCCAGTCCGGTGACCACCACCGCAGCAGCTTTACAGGAAAAACTAAACGCTGCCGGGGATAAAATACACGTCCACTGCGGGTTTTATGGCGGCCTCATACCCGGTAATTTTCACAATCTCCCGGCTTTGCTGCACAGCGGTATTCTGGGCATGAAGGCCTTTCTGGTGCATTCGGGTATTGATGAATTTCCCAATGTCAGTATGCGCGATCTGGAAGAAAGTATGCCCTTGATCGCGGCGGCAGGTATCCCGTTGCTGGCGCATTGCGAATGGATCGGCGAAGCGGACACGGCCTCTCTGACTGCGCAACCGACTCATTATCAGGCCTATTTGGCCAGCCGCCCCAAATCCTGGGAGAACGAAGCCATCCGGCGCATGATCGCCCTGTGCCGCCGCTTTCAGTGTCCGGTGCATATCGTACATTTGTCGTCCGCCGAAGCTTTGGATATGATCCGGCAGGCCAAAAACGAAGGATTGCCCCTGACCGTAGAAACCTGCACCCAATACCTTTTATTCGACGCGGAAGATATTCCCGATGGAAATACCCTTTTTAAATGCGCCCCGCCGATCCGGGAAAAAGCGAACAACGATTTGCTGCGACAGGCTGTAAAGGAGGGTTTGATCGATTTTATTACGACCGATCATTCACCTGCGCCGCCTGCTGTAAAAGCCATGGAAACGGGTAACCTGCAACAGGCCTGGGGCGGTATTGCGGGCATTCAGTTTTTGCTGCCCGCTGCCTGGACCGCTTTGAAAAACAGGATGTCGCTGGAAACATTTATTCCACTGCTCACGGAACATCCTGCGCAGTTTTTACAAATATGGCCCGCAAAAGGCGTTTTCCAGCCAGGCAGCGATGCGGATTTCGTCGTGTGGTCGCCGGAAACAGCATTTGAAGTAACCAAAGAACAGATTCTGTTCCGGCATCCGATCAGTCCGTACATCGGACAACATTTGCAGGGCGCCGTACTCGAAACCTACGTAGACGGACAATTAGTGTTCAAAAACAACCAGATCATCACCAAAAACGCAGGAAGATGTTTGCTCCGAAAGTAACAGAAATTGAAAAAACAGCCCCCGCTTTTGCGGAATTAACGGATCTGGCGGCAGAGCGATTGGGTGGTAAAGTGCTGTACGCCACAGACGATTTTTTTGCCGAAAAAGAAAACCTCATCAAGCCTGGCCGTGGCATTTTTATCGCTGACAAATACACCGACCGCGGCAAATGGATGGATGGCTGGGAAAGCCGCCGCAAACGTACACCCGGCCACGACTGGTGTGTGGTGCAATTGGCCACAGCCGGGAAAATAAAAGGTTTTGACATCGATACCCACTTTTTTCTGGGCAACCATCCGCCCTATGCCTCCATAGAAGCGGCGTATATCGGCCCGGATGTGCAGGTGCCGGATTGGGGAAATGCGCGGGTTGATTGGGTGGAAATATTACCCAAATCGCCCCTGGACGCGGGTAGCCGGAATTTTTATGCCTGTGCTTCGGGTGCCGTTTTTACGCACCTGCGCCTGCATATTTACCCGGATGGCGGTGTGGCACGACTCAAGGTGTACGGCGAGGTGCATAAAAACTGGGGCGAGGTCGCTCCGGGGCAAGCCGTCGACCTGGCCGCTGCAGCAAACGGCGCACGGGCCATTCAGTGCAACGATATGTTTTTCAGCGACATGAGCAACCTGCTCATGCCCGGCCGGGGCGTCAACATGGGTGACGGCTGGGAAACCAAACGCAATCGAACACCCGGCAACCGCGACTGGGTGATCGTCCGGCTGGCGCGTCCGGGACACATTCAAAAAATAGTGGTCGATACCTGCCATTTTAAAGGAAATTACCCCGACCGCTGCTCTATCGAAGGCTGCCTGAGCGATCGCGATGAGGATGTGCTACACGACCGGGTGCAGTGGTTTGAACTACTACCGGAACAAAAACTCAGCGCCGACTGGGAACATTTGTTTGAAAGCCAGATCAAGCCCCACGACCACATTTCACATATTCGCCTGAATATTTTTCCAGATGGTGGTGTCAGCCGCCTGAGACTCTGGAGTTAGAAGTCCGAAGTGCTTAGAAGTCCGAAGTCATCAGTGCGAAGTCCGTTATAGTCCGAAGTGCGAAGTCGTCAGTACGAAGTCCGTTATAGTCCGAAGTCACGCCAAGAGTTACCACCTCAACCCTCAACAATCTCAACCCTCAACATTCTCTTACTTCTCTCATGCTCTATTTGCTCGCCTACATCGCCCTCCTGCTGATCCTGGTTTTGCTGATTCGCACGACCTATTCGGTGGCGGTTGCCATGCGGAAAGAAAAGGATTTGGAAGACCAGGCGGCTAAACCGGACAACGCGTTCTGGGTAGAAAAAATGGGCGAAAGTCAGGGCGTATTGTACTTCGGCATTGTGCTAACCATTGTTGCGCTGCTCGGATACACCTACTACTTAGTGTTGGGAACGCCCTGGGAAAGGCACCTGATGGAATGGCTGAATATCGTGGTTCGGTTGATGCACATTACCTTTGGGATTGCCTGGATCGGCGCATCGTTCTATTTTGTTTTTCTGGAAAATGCCCTGAACCGCACCAAAAACGTGCGCGACGAACTGGCCGGAAACCTCTGGGCAGTGCATGGGGGCGGATTTTATTATCTGGAAAAATATAAGATTGCGCCGAAGGAGATACCGCGGGATTTGCACTGGTTTAAATACGAAGCCTATTTCACCTGGATCTCCGGCGTGGCGCTGCTATTTGTGGTGTATTATTTCAACGCTTCCGCTTTTTTGATTGATAAAAATGTGCTGGATATTGCTCCGGTCTGGGCAATTGCACTGGGGATAAGTTCTTTTGCTGTTGCCTGGCTGTTGTACGATGCGCTGTGCAAAACAACATTCGTCGGAAAAGGAATCTGGTTTGCGCTGCTGGGTTTTCTGATCGCTGCCGGCTTTGCTTATGGCTACACACAGGTGTTCAGCGCCCGGGCGGCGTACATGCACTTCGGGGCCATGTTGGGAACGATCATGGCTGCCAATGTCTTTTTCAACATTATTCCGGCCCAGAAAGCGATGGTCAGGGCCGCCAAAGAGGGTAAGCCGCTGGATCCTTCGCTGGGAAAAAATGCGGGGCTGCGTTCATTGCACAACAACTATTTTACCCTGCCCGTGCTTTTTGTCATGGTCAGCAACCATTTTCCGAGCACTTTTGGAAATGCCCGTCCCTGGTTGGTTTTGCTCATCATTTCGTTGGGTACTACCGGAATCAAACATTACCTCAACCTACGCGAAAAAGGGGAGCTCTCCGTCTGGGTAGCGCCCGTTTCCGTCCTCATCCTGTTGTCGGCGGTGATGATCACGGCCCCGGCTTTGAATCCGGGTGCGTGCGAGGAAGTCAGCTTTGCCCAGGTGCAGCCCATCATTACCCAAAGGTGTACGAGCTGCCATTCCTCCAAACCGACCGACGATACCTGGACGGCGCCGCCCAACGGCGTGGTGTACGACACACCCGACGATATTGTAAAAATGAAAGACAAAATTATGGAACGGGTGGTCACAACGATGACTATGCCGCAAAACAATAAAACCGGTATGACGCCGGAAGAAAGGGATTTGGTAAGGTGCTGGATTGAACAGGGGGCGCTTTTGAAGTAGACATCGGGATGTGTTACCT
>JAYSZC010000711.1:0-1396 GCA_043738235.1 Lewinellaceae bacterium
CAGAATTGATCTGAACGATCGTTTTATCCAGGCTTTTAAATTGCTGGAAGAACGCGGGGCCATTGTGAAAAACGACCGTTCAGATCAATTCTGTCTTCCTTAATCATAACCTGGAAGTTTATTTCCCGAACACTACATTCGGCAATGTTAAATGATGTTGTTTTTTCAAACGTTCAACGATGCCCTGTTGACGTTTTTCACGATGCAAACTTAAAACAAAGAGTTTTTAAAAACAAAAAATGTCAAAGTTTTTTTTGCGTTTGACGCAATTTTTTTTTCAAATGGTCTTTTTGTGTCTGAAAATCAGATATTTGCAGCATATTCCGGGTGGGTCATAATTTCAAACAAACTTGTGATAATTGCCGGACAAGCGCCGGAAGGGATCATTGTTTGAAAAATAATTGTACTTTTAACCCTCCCTTCAGGGATATTAAAAGTTGAATATGGGTATTGTAGTCTCTCTATTGAACCACAAAGGCGGGGTCGGCAAAACGACCAGCACTGTAAATATTGGCGCCGCGATGGTCGAGTTGGGCAAAAAAGTATTGCTGATTGATCTCGATCCGCAGGCTAATCTGACCATTTCGCTGGGCGTACCGCGGCAGAAAATAACCATTTACGAAGCCCTGCGGGGGGAAGGAGATTTGACTCCGTACACCCACAGGCCGGGGCTGGATGTGATCACTTCTTCGCTCGACTTGTCGGGTGCGGAAATGGAACTGATCAACGAGGCGGGCCGCGAATATATCCTGCGTGAACTGTTGAGCCAGTTGTCGGACGATTACGACTATATCCTGATCGACTGTCCGCCTTCGCTGGGTCTGCTGACCCTCAATGCGTTGACCAGCAGCCGCTATGTGCTGATTCCGCTGCAAACGGAATTTCTGGCGGTACAGGGCCTGGCCAAAATCAAACAGGTGATCGACAAAGTGAAGTTTCGCCTGAACAAACAATTGGACATGTGCGGCGTCATCGCCACCATGTACGACAGCCGGCGGGTACTGAACAGAGATGTGGTGGAAACGATCCACAAATATTTCGGCGACAAGGTGTTTAAAACCTACGTTCGCGATAATGTAGCCCTGGCGGAAGCCCCGGCTCAACGCAAAGATATTTTTGAATACAGCCCCAGAAGCCCCGGCGCCCACGACTACCTTGAACTGAGCAAGGAAATCCTGGAACGCATTGAAGGCCAGATGGTGGCGCAATAAAGTGTTTTTGTAGACCTCACCCCCCGGGGGGGTATGTCAAAAGTCTAAAGCGAAAAAAATATTTTTTCGCGCCAAATTATAGTTGCCAAATGGAATGTGAAAATTTGACAACTTTCAAAAAGTTGTCAAATTTAGCACCCGGCCAAAACTTTATTTGGTATTCTTTGGCCAGGTTTTCAAACATT